>CAZLIJ010000030.1:0-5451 GCA_964559305.1 uncultured Oscillospiraceae bacterium
GTTTTGCCACCAGAGGAGCTTCGATTTCGAACAGGCAGATGGTTTTAGCCTCGTTCAGAAATCTTTTCTTTACGATCTTGAACATCTGATTACCTCTTATCTCTTATGATCTGACACGCGTGCGCGTGCCGAAAACTGACAAGCCTATACTACTCTAAATTATGGTGAATTGTCAACAAATTGGGGACTTTTTCAATGCCAATATTCTAACAATAGTCACATATGTGCATTTATTAATGTTTATGTTCGGACATTATGTTATAATTGACAAAATATATATTGGGGTGCGTATGATAACATTAAATCGACGTTTCGGAACAGTTGAAGGCAATACGGCAATGCTGTTCAGAATACAAAATAACAGGGGAATGACCTTTTCCGCCACAAACTACGGCGCGGCCATAACCGGGCTGACGGCGCCGGACAAAAACGGAAAAATGGGCGATGTGGTGCTGGGCTATGCCGATCTTGAAAGCTATGTGGCAAGCGACGGCGATCTGGGCGCCTGCGTGGGCCGCTATGCCAATCGCATAGCCGGCGGCCGCTTTGAGCTGGACGGCAGGGAATACCGGCTCACCGTGAACGACGGGGAAAACACCCTCCACGGAGGCCGGGGCTTTTCCGGCAGGATGTTTGAAAGCCGGGTCGAGGACAACGCCGTGGAATTTTCTCTGAACGACCGGGACGGAACGGACGGTTTTCCCGGCGACGTGGAGCTGAAGGTGAAGTATACTCTCACCGACGACAACGCCCTTGAGATAGACTATTTTGCCATGTCCAACAGCGACACTGTGCTCAATCTCACAAATCACAGCTACTTCAATCTGAACTGCGGCGGCACTGCGCTGGATCACAGGCTCATGATAGACGCGGATTTTTATATCCCCGTGGACAGCGAGCTGATTCCTACGGGCGAAGTGCTTCCGGTGGAGGGCACGGTGTTCGATTTCAGGAAAATGCGGCCCATTTTCCACGGCTTTTACGATCACAATTTCGTACTCAACAAGAGCGAACCCTGCATGAAGCTGTATTCGCCTGAAAGCGGACGCATGATGGAGGTCAGCACCGATATGCCCGGCGTGCAGCTATACTGTGCCGGAATGCTCACCGACAGGCTGGGTAAAAAAGGCCGGCGCTTCGGCAGATACTCGGGCGTTTGCCTTGAGACTCAGTTTTATCCCAACTCACCCAACGTGCCCCAGTTCCCGTCGCCGGTGATAAAAGCATGGGAGATATACCGCCACAAAACCGTGTATAAGTTTTCCGCTGTGAAGATATAGCGCGGCAATATAAGAATAAGCCCTGTACAAAATGTACAGGGCTTTTCTTTTATGTGGTGAGGACAAAATGAAAAAGATGAAATGATTCTTGCAGTTATTATAATATCAGGGAAATGTTTCACAAAAAACGCTGTAATTGTTTCAAGAGTATTAAATACGGCAAAAAAGCGAAGATTTATCAAAAAATATTTCCCAAACAGGCCTCAGTCAAGGGCCGGACCCCAGCGGCAGCCGTCGGGAAAAACGTCCGCGGGAGCGGCGGCGATAAAGGGCTTTAGCTTATCCGGCACGTTTATCAGCGCTGACGCACAGCCGGAAAACTCCAGCAGCGACCTTATGCAGGCGGCTTTATCGTCATCCGCGCACAATAGCTCCCGGATGAGCAGCCGCCCGTCCTCGGGATAAAAGGCGGCTATACTGTCTCCCAGCCGGCAAAGCCCACCGCCGCTGACGCGGCATATAAGCTCCTCCATGGCGACATATGCGTCGGGAAAGGTCACATGGGGGCAGGAGGAGAGCCATTTTTCCCGAAGCGCGTTATAATCCGCGGGGCTTATCGCCTCGCAGGTCAAAACCGGCGCTGTGAGCACGTCGCTCAAAGCCGCGGGCTCGTCAGCGCAGTACACGGCAGGGAGTGCGTCCATGACGTCGGCGTACCATTTAAAAAGCGACGCTTCGGCGGGGCGCAGGCATACCGACGCGCAGCCCCGCGCTTGCCCATAGCTTACGCAGGCCCTGACCACAGCCGCGCCCAGACCCCTGCCCCGGTACTTGGGATTTGTGGCCACGGCGTAAATGTAGCCAAGCTTGCCGCCCTGGGTTTTCAGCCCCGTGAGAATGAAGGACATGGCCGCCACGGCGCCGTCAGCTTCACACACAAAGCAGCTGCCGGCCTCCGGCAGAAGGCGAAAAAAACCGGCTATAAGCTCCGGCGGGTCGCCGAATACCCGGGCCCAGAGCGCTTTAAGCCCCGACACATCGCCGGGGCGGTACTCACGGAGCATAATTTCGCTCATTTCAGATACCTCGCCGTATATTTTTTCAGCTTGTATTCCGGCTGAAAGGCTTCCTTTGCCCGGCGCATGGCCTCCTGCCCCATATCGTCCTCCCGGTTGAGATAAACTATCTCCGGGTGGCCGGCCAGCATCATTCTGGCAAATTCGCGGGCCACCATGGGATAGGCGCCGTTGATATCGGTAAAGGCCTTTTCAAAATGCACATCGCAGGTGTCGGAGGATATTATTTCGCCCACGGTGAAGCCCAGGATGCGCCCGCCGGCGCGCAGAACGCCGCCGATAAGCTCCAGCTCGTCATAGTATTCAAAGCCCCGCAAAATAGCCTCGTGCTCATCGTCGATGCCGTCTTGGAGCCGGTGAAAATTATCCTCGGTCCACTGGGAAAGCATATCAAGACAGCCGGGTATAAGCTCCCTTGTCAGCGGAACGAATTCCCAGTCGGGATTTTCGGCTTCAAAGCGGTTGCAGTGATTTTTCTTGCCGTGGAGCTTCCTGCCGGGAAGCGTGGCCAGAGTCTGAGTGGGGTAGATGTAGTCGTAATAGGCCTCGTCGGCACAGAATACAAAGCAGTCGGGGCACTCGGATTCAAAAAGCGTTTTGTTTTCCTCGGTGATGCCGCTTATCCGCAAAGGCCAGCCCCGAAAATCGGCATACTCCTTTAATGCGGCTATGGCGGGCTTCAGGGGGCCGGAGCCGATAGGGAAGGCAAAAAAGGGCAGCTGCTCATATTTGAGCTTAACTATCATTCTGTCGCCCAGGCGGGTGACGAACTGCTTATATCTGTCATCCCACATGAAGATGTTGCCGAAGCCGAAATCGGCGCTGCGGGAGTTTTCGGTGCGGATAATGTCAAGGCACCATTGGCGGTCCTCAAGGGTCAAAGGGTGGAATTCAAGCATAAATACCTCGTTATAGAATATCGTGGGAGATAAGCTCCCGCTGTAAGGTTTTCAGATCCACAAAGGTCTCAGGGCGTTTTGATTCATCCCGCAGCAAAGCGGCGGGGTGGTACATGGCCATGTATTTTATGCCGTCTTTTTCAAACCACTGGCCGTGCTGACGGGTTATCCGAAAATCCGGCGAAATAAGCGCTCCGGCGGCAATACGCCCCAGACACACCACGATCTTCGGCTGCAAAAGCGCCATCTGGGCTTCAAGCCATTTGGCGCAGGCGTCCTGCTCGGTGTTCAGCGGGTCCCGGTTGTGGGGCGGACGGCATTTAACTATGTTGCATATATATACTTTTGAGCGGTCCAGACCGATAATGGCAAGCTCGTCGTCCAGCAGTTTGCCGGCCCGGCCCACAAAGGGCTCGCCCTTGATATCCTCCTGCTCACCGGGGCCTTCGCCGATAAACACCAGCTTTGAAGCGCGGCTGCCAACGCCGAAAACCACATTTGTGCGTGTATCCGCCAAATCGCAGCCCCGGCAGTCCATGCAGGCGGAATAAAGCTCGTCCCAGTCCATCAGGTCTCCTCCGACACCTTTGCCAGCGACAGCAGCAGCTCCCGCCGGTTATTTTCCGGGTGCTCCATTACATAATCCAGAAGAAAGCGCATCATCTCGCCCAGCTCCGGCCCGCGGTAGCCCAGAGCCAGCAGATCGTCCCCGGAAACGGCAAGATGCTTCATGGAAAAGCACTCCCCGGATTTGAGAATGGATATAAGCTGCTTTTCGCACTCCCCGCCCTCCAGCACGTCGAAGGATACGGCGGCGCACTGTACGGAGTCCACGCCGTACTGGTTAAGCAGCATTTTCCAGCCCAGCTTATCCGCCGGCGGCGGGGATTTGGTCATCAGCGCGGCGTCCGAGCAGCATCTGAGGGTGTGACCGTCCAGCCGCAGGGATTCCAGAAAAGCGCCTGCGGAGGGGATGTAGCCGTTCTTTTCCAGCAGAGCGCAAAATACCGCCCAGCGGGGCATGGCTTTTTTGCTTATGCCGGCAATAACGGAAAAGTCGGGCTTCGCCCAGCCCCTGCCGGGTATGTACTTTTCCAGCAGACCAAGGTCTATCATCTCGCCCACACGCTGGGTATGGGCGGTGAGCAGGGTCTTTTCCAGCTCGTCGCGCACCCGCTCTGCCGCAAGATCGGCGGCCAGATAAGCCTTGTTGCCTATGGCCTCATAGGTCCGGCCCTCGATTATAAAGTCAAGCCTCGCCGCGAAGCGAAGCGCCCTGAACATACGCAGGGCATCCTCCTCAAAGCGGACGTCCGGTTCGCCCACGCAGCGGACAGTTCTGTGGGCTATGTCTTCAATACCGCCGAAGGGGTCGGCAGTCAGCCCGTCAGGGGAGAGCGCGATGGCGTTCATGGTGAAATCCCGACGGCTGAGATCCTGAGTGAGATCGGTGACAAAGCTGATATTGTCAGGCCGGCGGTGGTCGGAATATGCGCCGTCGGAGCGGAAGGTAGTGACCTCCACCGCATGGCTGCCGATGACGACGGTGACAGTGCCGTGCTTTAGCCCGGTGGGGCGGGAGGCGGGAAAGATCTCCATGACCTCCTCCGGCAGAGCGCTGGTGCATACGTCCCAGTCCTGGGGCACTGTGTTCAAAAGCATATCACGCACGCAGCCGCCCACAAGGTATGATCTGTGCTCCCGGGCCTGAAGCCCCAGGAGAACCTGCTTAACATATTTAGGCGGGGTAATCATTGCCATATCAACGAACATTCCTTTATTTAGTGGCGAAGCGAAAAGGGTATATAATAAACGCTGTAAGATATATACTTGTATTATCTTTTGCCCGGTATTATAATACCACTCTGTAAAAACAACATCAAGGCTTAATGACGGCGAGCGCCCAATATACGCTCAATTGTCCGGATATGGAGAACGTTAATGATAAACAATTTCAAAAACTACATGACCCCGTGCAGAAAAGGACATCTTGTGGGCATAGGCGGCGTGTCCATGTCGCCGCTGGCGGAGGTGCTGCACGACAGGGGACTTATAATAACCGGCTCGGATATTTCAGAGAGCGAAAGAGTAAAGCACCTGAGATCTCTGGGGATAGAAATACACATCGGCCACAAGGCGGAAAATCTGGCGCCGGATGTGGAATTCGTGGTGCGCACAGCCGCGGCCCACGATGAAAATCCCGAGATAATTGAGGCTCACCGCCGGGGCATACCGGTGTTTGAGCGGGGGCAGGCC
>CAZLIJ010000030.1:5461-11438 GCA_964559305.1 uncultured Oscillospiraceae bacterium
CTGGGGCGCCATCATGCAGGACTACGAAAACGCCCTGTGCATTTCCGGCACTCACGGCAAGACCACCACCACCTCCATGTGCACCCATATCCTCATGGCCGCCGACAGGGACCCCACCGTTATGATAGGCGGCACCCTGCCGCTGCTCAATTCCGCCGGACACCGGGTGGGTCACGGCAATACCATAGTATTGGAGTCCTGCGAATACTATAATTCCTTTTTGCAGTTTTATCCCACCGTGGCGGTGATAACCACCATTGAGGCGGATCATCTGGACTTTTTCAAGGATATAGAGGACATCAAAAAATCCTTCAGGGAGTTCGCCTCCCATGTTCCGGCGGAGACCGGCCATGTGGTGGTTAATATGGACGACAAAAACGCCATGGACGCCGTTGCCGGCCTTGAAAGGCACATCATGACCTACGGCATGACGCCCAAAGCCGACGTCTATCCCGAAAACGTTGTCACTCTTGGCGCTCAGTCCAGCTTTGACGTTATTTACAGAGGCAAGCTTTTCGCCTCTGTCACCATTCATGTGCCGGGAAAACACAATATATATAACGCCCTGGCGGCCTCCGCCGCGGCCATATGCCTTGGCATAAAGCCCAACGCCGTGACCTACGGTCTGGCGGGCTTCAGCGGTGCGGGCAGGCGTTTTGAATTTAAGGGCAAATATAACGGCGCCGACGTTTACGACGACTACGCCCACCACCCCGGTGAGCTGAGAGCCCTGCTGGACGCGGTGGAAAATCTGGGCTACAAGCGCAGCATAGTTGTGTTTCAGCCCCATACCTACACAAGGACCATCTCTCTGTTTGACGATTTTGTAAAGCAGCTTTCAAGACCGGATGTGGTATATCTGGCGGAAATATACGCCGCCCGGGAGAAAAATACACAGGGCGTTTCCTCCGCCATGCTGGCGGATAAGCTGGATAACGCCACCTTCTTCCCCAAGTTCGAGGACATCGAGCGCGTCCTCAAAGCCACCGCCGAGCCGGGGGACATCATCCTGACAGTGGGCGCGGGGGATGTATATAAGATAGGCGAGGATATTTTGAAATAATAAAAAGACAGGACAATTAGTCCTGTCTTTTTATATTAACTGTTGACGGACGGGTTTAGGGCATATATAATAAATTGATGTTTGGACTAACTAACATACGGAGCTTTATATGAGTACTATTTGGGCTATCATCATAATCACCACTATTGCGGGCGTGGGCGGCACAGGACTGGGCGGACTGCTGGGCGCGTGCGTCAGGCGGGATTCCCAGAAAATGGTCAGTCTGCTTTTAAGCTTTGCCGCGGGAGTAATGCTGGCGGTGGTGTGCTTTGATCTGCTGCCCGGGGCTATCACTCCCGACGGGGGTCAGAAGGTCAGCATTTTTGTGGTGATCGCAAACCTTGTACTGGGCTACGGCGTGGTGTATCTGCTCAACTACCTCATCGACCGGGACACCGACAGGGAAGTGCCCCATATAAACCAGAAAAACCATCCCCGCACGGCTGACGATCTGGGGGAACTGATACACAGCAAGCACTATGAGGAACATAAGGAAAAGCATTCGGGCCTTTTCACGGCGGGTCTTGTCATGGCCTGCGCCATCGCGCTGCACAATGTGCCCGAGGGCATAGTTATCGGCGCTTCCTACGCCAAGGATTCAACCGTTCTTCTGGGCGGCAGCGGGTTTATAATGGCCTGCGTCATCGGGCTTCACAATGTGCCGGAGGGCATGGCGGTATCTGTGCCCCTTATCTCCGGCGGGGACAAGCGCCTCCACGCCGTGCTTTTGACGGCGCTCAGCGGCGCGCCCACGGTTATAGGCGCGATCATCGGCTATTATGTGGGGCTTATAAGCCCTGTGATGCTGTCCATGTCTCTGGCTTTTGCCAGCGGCGCCATGCTGTATGTGGTCATGGGCGAGCTTATGCCAGAGGCCATACTGATGTGGAAATCAAAGCTGCCGGCCTTTGCCGGAATGGTTGGCATAATCGTCGGCATGATAGTCATTTACCTGTAACCATGTCAAATATAAAATCGGCGGCTCATGCCGCTGATTTTTTTATATTTTTTTTCCCACTACTGCAATATTTCGCAAAAAAAGTCGTTCTTATGGACAGAGTAGAGTACATAAAATCTGCAAGTTTGAAAGTTTAACACCAAAATGTAACCGCCAAAAGGCAAAAGGAGCGACTTATGAAAGCAAAGACAAATGAAAACAGCCACAGATGGATAATCGCGGGCGTAGTTGCGGCAATGCTGCTGATATTTGCCGGAGTTATGGGCCTGACCAGCGCCAGCGCGGATGAATACGTGGTTGGTCTGGATGTGAACCCCAGCATCGAGCTTGTAGTTGACAACAACGGCAAGGTCAAGGACGTAAGGGCCGTGAATGACGACGGCGAGGCTATCTTGTCCGCGCTGGACGTCAAGGGCATGGACACCCAGCAGGCGGTTGCTGCCGTAGTCACCGCCATGGCGGACAACGGGTATATTTCTGAGGATATGAACTCTATTCTGCTGTCCATTCAGGGCCTGGACGTAAAGGACGCTGCCGGCCTTGAAAAAACTCTCACAGCGGCCATCAGCGGCGCGCTGGAGGAAAAGAACATAGACCCCGCCGTGGTGGCGCAGACCATCAAGGTTGTCAACGTGGGCCTGCAGGAGATTTCCGATAAATACGGCGTTTCCGCCGGCAAGGCGAATCTCATGCAGAAAGTGGCGTCTGCCGTTGCAGCCAAGGATCTGGGTGTTCTCAAGGATTTGCCGGTAAACGATCTGCTGGCGCTTATAAATAGCGCCGACGGCGACCTTTCCGGTGCGGGCTCCCTGATAACCGGCACTCCCAGCACCAGCGGGTATCTGACAGCCGAGCAGGCTCTGGACGCCGCCCTTAAAAATATGGGCCTGGACAAAAGCAAGATAATCGTTCCCCAGACGAAATTCAGCGTGGGCGACGGCACCGCGGCCTACGACGTGGAATTCGTATATAACGGCAAGGAATACGACTTTTCCGTTGACGCCCGCACCGGCAAGACCATGACCGCGGCGCAGCTGGTGGAAAAGCTCACTTCCCAGATAGACGGCACGGCAAAAAAGGAGACGGCGGCTTCTGTTGCCTCCACCGCTGTGGAGACGGCTTCAAAAGCCGCCTCCGGCGATGTGCTGGGAGCCGTGGGCACGGTGGTCAGCGCCAAAAATAACGCTGATAAGGCGAAGGCGCAGGAGATCGCCGGCTATATCGGTGAGGACACCGCCGTTACCATCGCCCTTGGCAGCGTGGGCGCGGACAAGTCCTCCGCCGGTACTGTCACCGCCAAGATGGATTCCGCCGAGGACGGCACGCCCATGTACGACATCGACTTTTCCATCGGCGGCATTGAGTACGGCTTCGCCATAAACGGTGTCACCGGGGACATAGTCACCGGCGGCGCCATCAAATGATAATCCGGTAAATAATCGCAAAAAATCAGGCGGCCATTAATAAGCTGCCTGACTTTGTTTTTTTTAAGCCCCCGCCGCGGCATCGGCGGGGGCTTTGTCATATCGGACTTTCAATATACGCCGGCCATATGCAGTATCACATAGGCAAGACCCGTCACGGCGGCGCCTGCCGCGGCAATAAAGGGGGCAGGGGAGCGGAAAAGAAAACCGAATACCCTCTTTTTGCCCACGCCGCCAACATAGTTTTTTGCCGCCGCCCGGGCCTGACGCATCAGCTCCTTTTGTGATACGCCGGGCTTTTTGAGAAAATCATCCCTGACTACAAAAATTGCCTCCTCAAATACCAGTGGATCCGGCGAATCCACGATGATGACCCTGCGGGCCGTACCTTTCACCACGTTCCTGCCCTCCTCGCCGCTGTTCTCTTTTTGAGATTTTAACCGGCGCCGGGGGCGAATATACGCCCGATCAAAAAACCTGTTTTGCGGCCGATCATGCCCGATTCTCCACCTTTACAGCCAGCACTGTCATGTCGTCCAAGCCGCCGTAAAGCTCTCCGGCCTTGTTCACCGCCGCCCTTGCCAGCGATTTCATGTCGCCGTCCTCCTGCTCCAGCAGCGCCTTCAGCCAATCGTCGCCGCAGCTGTCGGCCACCCCGTCGGAGGCTATGATGGCCGTGCTGCCGGGCTTTAAGCGCATACGCACCACGTCCGGTCTTGCTCCGTCGCCGGAAAAGCTGCCCGCGGCCATGGATTCGCCCTTCACCCGCTTCACGGTCTTGCCGGTTTTCACATAGGAGGGGGCCGCGCCGTACTTATAAAAGCTGGTCTCGCCGGTAAAAAGATTAACGCACATTAGGTCAACAGCCACAAAGCCCCAGCCGTCGCCGCTTTTCAGCAGCAGCACGGAATTGAGTATTTTCATCGCCGCCGCGGGCTCCACCCCCGCTCTCAGGAATTTTTCCAGAATAGCCACGCACTCGCCGCTCTCTCTGGCGGCCTCGTCGCCGCAGCCCATGCCGTCGGAGAGAATAACACACATTATGCCTGCGTCGGTCTTAAAATATGTACCTCTGTCGCCTGAGACCTTTTCGCCCTTCTTTTTCATGGCCGCTATGCCCACCGATACCGCCAGAGGCTCGGCCTCGGTGACAGTCAGCCTGCCCACGCTGCCCCGCTGATTGACAGGGGCGCACAGCCGAACACCCAGCACATCGGACAGCCTGTCCAGATAAGCGGGCTCTTTTGTCAGCGGGGCAAGGGAGCCGCTTTCGATAACCGCCCGCATCCTGCCGCCGGCGTCCCGGAATACAGCCGTGTCGGCGTCGATGTCCAAGGTTTGCAGGTATCTGTTCAGCCGCCGCTCCGCCAGCGGATCGGAGCCGTTGATGCTGCCCAGCTCCTTTGCAACGGCGGCAAGGATACCGGCCATATCGCCGTACTGCCCCCAGGCCGCTGCCCGGTTTTCTCTCAGCATATCCCGGTACTGCATTCTCAGCGCTCTTGCCCGCAGCTCACCGTTTACCGCCGCCACAAAGGCGTCGGGCTTTTCGCACTTGCGCCGAAAGCGCTCCGGCAGGTCGCCCGGCTCCAGCATACCCCGGGCGGCCATGGCCTGAGTGGCGTCGTTCATGGCGTTCAAAGTTTCCTGATAGTTTTTGACCCAGCAGCGGCTTTTGCCGCCGCAGCTGACGCACACCGCGTCCGCCGCCCGATCAAAGACCTTGGCCACGTCGCTGTCGTTTTCCTCGCCTCCCGCCGTGCGGTCCACGGCGGCGTACAGCTGCCCGTAGGCCTCGCTGAGACTGCCCACCCGCTGGGAAGCGTAGCGGCGCAGCCCGGATTCACCGCCGCCGCACTTGGAGGGGGAGAGAATGGCGCCCACAGAATTCAAAAGAGAGCCGGGCAGCAGCATAAAGACCACGGAGGCGCAGAAGACCTCAAAAAGCGGCGAGGAGTGTATACCGGCGCTCCAGCCGCAGAAAACCGCCGCCGCGTTGGTGACAACGAAGCTCAGTACAAACACCAGCCTGCCGAAGCGGGAAAATATGCCGGAGACCATGGCCGAGATGGCGTACACCATGGTGTAAAAGGGCATACCGCCGCCGGCGGCGTCCATGGCCGCGCCCAAAGCCGCGCCTGCCGCCGCGCCGGAGGGCAGCCCGCCCTTCATGGCGCAGCCCATCAGCAGCAGTACGGCCATAAACCGGCCCACGGAGATATCCCCCAGCACCGTGACGCGGGAAAGGGTCATCAAACCGCAGGCGATAGTTAACATAACGGCAGCTCCATGGCGCAGCTCCGAGTTCTCCGTTTCGGGCATGTCGCCGTGCAGCGCCTCCCTGAACATATAGCAGCCGCCAAGAGCCAGCACGGTTTCCACCGCCACCCGCGCCCCGGCGGGCACGCCGGTCTTTTCCGCCACAAAGGTACCCAGAAAGCCGGTGACAGCCATCACCAGACCGGCGGAGAAGGGCAGGAAAAACTGCTTTTCATAAAGCTTCGTGTCCTGAAAAACGAAGGCAATGGTGAA
>CAZLIJ010000031.1:0-11351 GCA_964559305.1 uncultured Oscillospiraceae bacterium
AGCTCTCGGCTAAGGTGGATGCAGCCAAGTACGCAATAGGGCAGGGTATCAACATCGACGACAGCACCACGCTTACCGAGTTGGCCCAGTTGTGGTTTGACACCGTAAAGAAGCCGGTTATCCGGGCGACTACGGCGAACACGCTCAAAAGCAATCTCAACCTCTACGTGCTCCAGCCCTTTATCGCGGGCATGAAGGTGAAGGACATCAAGCCGACGCACATTGCATTAGCAATGGCCAACCTCTCTAAGTACAGTCACGGGATTCAGAGCCACGCTTTGTCACTCTACAAAGCGCTGTTCCGGTTTGCGATGGAGAACCATCTAATCCTATACACCCCCATTCTGTCCGACACAAAGCCCGGCGGTGCCCCTACACGAGAGCGCGTACCCCTGACGCGTGAGCAGTCCAGGCAGCTCCTTGCCGCGGGCTTGACCCCAGGGGCGCACCTGTTCTGCGCCATCGCGCTGGGCGCAGGGCTGAGGCGTGAGGAGATACTGGGGCTCATGTGGGAGGATGTAGACCTTGAGAGCGGGGTCATTCATGTCTGTCACGCCAACCCCCTCAACCCGGGTACCACCGGCATCACTACGGAGCTCAAAACTCCAGCGGCCAAGCGAGACATCCCGATGCCAATATGGCTACTGGCCGAAATGAAGAAAGCCCGTGCGGCCTCGACCTCTCTCTACGTCCTTGCGTCGGACACCGGCTCACCGTATGGTGTGAAGGCGTTTGAGAGAGTAAAGTATTCCATTCAGCGCCAGAACTTTGCCTTTCATGTGTACCCGCATCTGCTTCGGCACACCTGTATAACCCGTTGGTTTGAGGCGGGCCTGGACATCAAGGAGATACAGTACCTCGCCGGGCACTCCACACTGGAGATGACACTGAGCGTTTACACCCATTACGACCGGGCTGGGCGCGCGGACGAAACGGCGAGGAAGATACGGGAAGCCGCTGCTTTTTAGGTGCAACGTAGGTGCAACAAGGTGCAACCTTTTCGGGCCTTTTTTAGCCGTCAGCGCATAGGAGCAAAAACGCCGGTAACCCGCATAAACACTGGACTTTCCGGGTATTCCGGCTTATAATATATCCATTCTTAATTCATTCAGGGAGAATAAATGTACATCGAATACGACGCGGGAAAATGCGATATAGCGGTGATCGGCGCGGGTCACGCGGGGATAGAGGCGGCTCTTGCCGCCGCCCGTATGGGGCTTGACGTGATATGCTTCACCGTTAATCTTGACAGCGTGGGCAATATGCCCTGCAATCCGGCCATAGGCGGCACCGGCAAGGGCCACCTTGTCCGGGAGCTGGACGCCATGGGCGGCGAGATGGCCAGAGCCGCCGACAAGGCCTGCATACAGTACAGGATGCTCAACCGGGGCAAGGGCCCGGCGGTGTACTCCCTGCGGGCGCAGGCCGACAGGCGGCGCTATCAGGAGGTCATGAAGCACACGCTGGAAAAACAGGAAAATCTGCGGGTAAAGCAGGCAGAAGTGGTGGACGTGGGCGTGGAAAACGGCAGGGTAGTTTCTGTCACCACCTGCTGCGGGGCAAAATACGCCTGCAAAGCCGCGGTGGCGGCCACGGGCACATATCTTGCCGGGCGCACCATCGTGGGCGAGGTGCTGCGGGATTCCGGGCCGGACGGTCTGGCAGCCGCCATGTCGCTGGGTCAGCGCTTTAAGGCTATGGGCCTTAACATGCGCCGGTTCAAGACCGGCACTCCCCCCCGGATAAACGTCCGCACCGTTGATTTTTCAAAAATGGAGCTGCAAAAAGGCGACGAGGACGCGGAGCCTTTCTCTTTCTCCACGGAGAATAAGCCCGAAAACAAGGCCGTGTGCTGGCTGACCTATACAAACGAGGAGACCCACAGCATAATCCGCGCCAATCTTGACCGCAGCCCCATATATTCCGGCGTTATCGAGGGCGTGGGGCCCCGCTACTGCCCCAGCATTGAGACCAAGGTCATGACCTTCAAGGATAAGTCCCGGCACCAGCTTTTTGTGGAACCCATGGGTCTTGAGACCGAGGAGCTTTATGTTCAGGGCTTCTCCTCCTCCATGCCTGAGGAGGTGCAGATAAAAATGCTGCACACCGTGGCGGGTCTTGAAAAGGCGGAGATGACCCGGTGCGCCTACGCCATCGAATACGACTGCGTGGACCCCACGGAGCTTTATCCCACGCTGGAGTGCAAAAAGATCTCCGGGCTTTATGGCGCAGGCCAGTTCAACGGCTCCTCCGGCTATGAGGAGGCCGCCGTACAGGGCTTTGTGGCCGGGGTCAACGCCGCCCTTAAGATAAAAGGCGATGAGCCGCTTATCCTGCGCCGCTCCGACGGTTATATCGGCACGCTTATCGACGACCTTGTCACCAAGGGCACCAACGAGCCCTACCGCATGATGACCTCCCGCTCGGAATACAGGCTTATAAACCGGCAGGACAACGCGGATATAAGGCTTAGCCACATCGGGCTCAGGCTGGGACTTGTCAGCGAGGAGCGCTATTTTGCCGTCAAGGAAAAATATGCCCTTGTGGATAAGGAGCTTGCCCGGCTTGAGAGCACATATCTCCCCCCATCGGCGGAGCTTAACGCCCTTTTGGAGGAAAGACACACGGCCCCCATCGCCTCCGGCTCGTCGCTGGCGGATCTTATCCGCCGGCCTCAGATAGACTATGGCTGTCTTGCGCCCTTTGACAAAGCCCGCCCCGCTCTGCCCCCCGCCGTTGTGGGCGAGGCGGAGATAAGCCTGCGCTACGAGGGCTATATTAAGCGGCAGCTGCGGCAGGTGGAGGAATTTTCCAGAATGGAAGCAAAGCCCATCCCCGCCGACATTGATTACGAAAAGATCGGCTGTCTGCGCCGGGAGGCGCGGGAAAAGCTCGAGCAAATCAGGCCGGAGAATTTTGGCCGGGCCAGCCGCATTTCCGGCGTGTCGCCGGCGGATATAAGCGTTTTGATGGTATGGCTGGAGGGCGGACATGAGTAAAGTTGTACTGGGTCTTTCCGGCGGTGTGGATTCCGCCGTGTCCGCCGCCCTTTTAAAAAAGGCGGGCTATGAGGTCTGCGGCCTTTATATGGACACTGCCGGTGAAAGCGCCAGAAATGACGCGCTGAAAGCGGCAGAAAACCTTTCTATCCCGCTGACCGTGCTGGATATCAGCGACCCGCTGGAAAAAAATGTATGCGCCCCCTTTGTCGGAGCGTATATGCGGGGCGAAACGCCCAACCCCTGCGTGCTGTGCAACCCCAGCGTCAAGTTTCCCTCCCTTCTCAGGGAGGCCGACAGGATAGGCGCTGAGTATGTGGCCACCGGCCACTATGCCCGGACGGAAAACGGCAGGCTTTTCAAGGGCAGGCCCTCCAACGACCAGAGCTATATGCTCTGCCGCCTGACGGAGGCTATGCTGCGCCGGGTGATATTCCCTCTGGGGCAGTACGAAAAAATCCATGTCCGCGCTCTTGCCGAGGAGCTGGGCATACCGGCGGCTCACAAGAAGGACAGCATGGAGATATGCTTTATCCCCGACAAAGACCATCTGGGCTGGCTGGAGCGCCGGGGCAGTTTGCCCCCGGAGGGCGAGCTTATATATAAGGGAGCCGTTGTGGGCCGACACGGCGGCATCCACCGCTGCACCGTGGGTCAGCGCTGGCCGGGACTTTTTGACGGAAAAAAGCTGTATGTGGCCGAGATATGCGGTGAAACCAATCAGGTGATACTGGCCGAAAACGAGGAGCTGATGAAGACCCATATCACCGCCGTGGATTTCAACTGGATAAACGGCGCGCCACAGGGAGAGGGCTCCGGCCTTGTCCGGGTGCGCCACACGAAGCTGGACACCCCCTGTTCTTTCCGCGCTGACGGAAGCCTTGTGCGGATATACTGCGGCGAGCCGGTGCGCGCTCCGTCCCGGGGACAGTCCGCCGTTTTATACGACGGAGATCGGGTGCTGGGCGGCGGATTCATAGAATAGACGGAACTTTTTATTTGTCCGCGCAGTCTTATCTGACTGCGCGGATTTTGTTTATATTGCAGATTGACAATCATTTCGGCCCGTGCTATATTTTGTGTACTAAGTCACTTAATACAGTTAATACGATGAAAGGCGGTGTCGGTTTGATAAGTCTTAATTTGCGCGACCCCAGACCGATATACGAGCAGGTCAAGGACAATCTGAGGCACCTGATTGTCTCAGGCGCTCTGCCGGAGAACTACAAGCTGCCATCGGTCAGGGAAATGGCCGGCGACCTGGCCATAAATCCAAACACCATCCAGCGGGCATACAGGGAGCTGGAGGGCGAGGGCTACATCTGCACCGTGCCGGGAAAAGGCAGCTTCACCTGCGGCAAAGAGGCCGGAGGCGGAAGCCGGATAAAAGAACTTCTGCACAGTTTTGACGAAATAGTTACGGAGCTCCGGTATCTGGGTATTAGCCCGGTAGAGCTGGAATCCCGGATGAATGGAGGAAATGCCCAGTGATCGAAGTCAAAGACGTTATAAAAAGCTATGACGGCGTTAAAGCGCTGGACGGACTTACTCTCACCGTGCCCGCCGGCGCGGTATATGGCATGGTAGGCCCCAACGGAGCCGGAAAATCCACCATTATAAGACACATCACCGGTATATTGAAGCCGGATTCCGGCACCATAACCGTGGATGGCCAGCCGGTATTTGAAAATCCCCCGGTCAAGGCCCGCATGGCCTATATCCCCGACGACGTTTTTTATTTTCCCCAGGCCTGTGTGGCGGATATGATGAAGTTTTATTCCCGCATATATCCCACATTCGACGCTGACCGCTACAAGAAGCTGGGTGATGTATTCGGCATAGATCCCAAAAAGCCCATCCGGCGGCTTTCAAAGGGTATGCAGAAGCAGGCCGCTTTCTGGCTGACGGTGTCAATGCGCCCGGATATCCTGATACTGGACGAACCGGTGGACGGTCTTGACCCGGTGATGCGCCGTCAGGTGTGGAGCATTGTAATGGCGGACGTGGCGGAAAACGGCACCACTGTGCTGGTATCCTCCCACAACCTCAGGGAGCTGGAGGACGTGTGCGATCATGTGGGCATCATGAACCACGGCAAAATGCTGATGGAGCACAGTCTGAGCGAGCTGCAGGACAATATAATGAAGGTTCAGCTGGCCCTGCCCGACGGCGTGGAGCTGCCCGGCGACCTTGATATTATGAACGCCTCCTCCTCCGGAAGATTACAGGTGCTCATTCTGCGGGGCAAGGCCGAGGAGGTAACAAACAAGCTGGCGGCAGTGGGTCCGCTGTTTATGGACGTGGTGCCCCTCACGCTGGAGGAAATATTCATTTATGAGTTGGGAGGCGCCGATTATGCGGTCAAAGACATCGTTATTTAATAAGGGCCTGTTTCTGAACGCTCTTTATCGCTACTGGCCGCTGTGGGCTGCCTACGCGCTGGTATTGTTTTTCGCCGTTCCGCTTCATATAATGGGCCGCCAGTCTACGGACGCGGCGTTTTACGGCGTTTCAGGATATATCATCAACACCGCCTGGGGCACGGGGTGCATAATATCGTTCATTATGGCCGCCGCAACGGCCATGTGCGTTTTCAGCTTCCTTTTCAACGCCCGGCAGACCGGACTGATAGCATCCCTGCCGCTTAGCAGGAGCACGGTGTTTATCTCCATGTTCTCCGCCGGCGCCGCCGCCATGCTGGCGGTCAATCTTCTCATCTTCATCTTCACAATATTTGCCGAGCTCAATATCGGTATGCTGTCCATCGGATATCTTTGGCAGTGGCTTGCCATCATGGTGCTGATGAATCTCACCTTCTACGGCTTTGCCGCGTTCTGCGCCATGCTGACGGGAAATATAATAGTCCTGCCGCTGGTATACACTGTTCTGGGTCTTACCGCCTGGGCCGTGGAAACGCTGGTGCGGAGTCTGCTGCAGCTTTTTGTGTTCGGCATGTCCTCCGGCGGCGGAGTATTCAACTTTCTCTCCCCCATTATTGAGCTTTTCAGCAACACCCCCGGCTCATACTATGCCGATTCATCCGGCATAGGGCAGATGGGTCTTACCTTTGACGAGATCAGCTCAGGCCAGTGGCTGATGCTTGGCGCATACGCGCTGGCGGGACTTTTGTTCGCCGTGGCCGCGCTCCTTTTGTACCGCAGGCGCCGTATGGAGACCAGCACCGACGTGGTGGCCATAAAGGTGCTCAAGCCGGTGTTCAAATACTGTCTCGCGGTGGGCTGCGCGCTGGTATTCGGAGTTTGGCTTTACGATATCGTGTTCAATCTGAAATACTCCAACGCGGCGGTGTTTATCATCACCAGCTTCATGCTGGCAGGCGGCTTTATAGGCTACTTTGCCGCGGATATGCTGATGAAAAAGACCCTGAGAGTTTTTTACGGCAACTGGAAGGGCTTTGTCATCATGTCCTGCGCCATAGTGGCCCTGATGCTGTGCTGCCGCTTCGATCTGTTCGGCTATGAAAAGCACATCCCCGCCGCCCAGGACGTGACGGCTGTCACCATCACCGTAGACGGCGATCCTGCCACCCTTCATGAGGCGGACAACATAGCACTGGTGACACAGCTGCACAAAAGCATCATGTCAAACCGCGCAATACACAGCGTAGCCACGGGCGCCGACTATGCCGATCTTCGTATGACTTACGATCTTACCAACGGCGGCTCTCTTACCCGCTATTATCAGGTCAGCCGCACCCAGGCTCAGATCGACGATCCCGATTCCGACATCAACCTGCTTCAGGCTGTCATCAATCTTCAGGAGGCCATCGAAAACCGCAAAGCCACCAGCATTGAGGTAACGGAGAAAAACATCTCCAACGCCGGCATAAACTATTATGATGCCGAAACGAACTCACATCTAAGCTATGAGCTCACCGCGGAGGAGGCCTACGACCTTTATCAAAACTGCATCCTGCCGGATATCAAGGCGGGCGCTCTGGGCAGAGTATGGCTGTATTCCGGCAGCGACTACTACTCAAGGGTCTATGATGTGGATATCAGCATGGAGCTTTACGACCGCAGCGGGCCCGTCAACGAAGCCGAAGGCTTTGTGGCGGAAAACTACGGCTATTTCCACACCACGCTTACCACCGACGCCGCCAATACTCTGGCCTGGATCGCCGCCAACACAAATATAAAACCCGTTATGGCAAAGGCTTCGGAGGGAGCCGGTTCCGACTATTACGAAAAGGAAAAAGCCTATTCGGCCACACAAAGCAACTCCGCCCCCGCAACCGTTGAGGGCTGACACAGTTTATAGAGGACATTGAAATGAAAAAGTTTTTTGCAATCACCATCGCGCTTACCCTGATGTTGTCCCTGTGCGCCTGCGGCGCGCAGAACAGCAAGGACAGCTCCCCCTCACTTTCCGTCACCATGCAGACCCTCAGTCAGACCTGCGATTCCGAGGACGGCGGCGCCCTGCTGCTGAAATACAGCGACGATGTTCCGTCAGTCACCATAGCCGGCAGCGAAAAAAGCGCCCAGGCCATCAACACGGCTCTGCAGGCGACCTCCGCGGCCTATTCAAAGGGCTCAGGCGAGGAAGATCCCGGCATTGACGGCACGCTGGCCCTGGCCAAGGCCCAGTTTGCCGACAGTCCCGAATCCTTTACCGGCGAGTACGGCGCGCCCTATTCCATGGAGCGCTCCGTGGCCGTGGCCAGAGGCGATAACGCCGTGCTCAGCTTCGTATATTCCGCCTACTCCTTCAGCGGCGGCGTCCACGGTCTCAACACCGTTTACGGCGCAAATTACGACGTTTCCACCGGCAGCGCTCTCAAGCTTGCGGATATCTCCGACGACGAGGACGGGCTGAAGGACTATTGCGTGGATTATATAACCCAGCTCACCCACGGCTCCGACTACATAAACGTCGGCTTCAACGAGGGCTATGAAAAGAGCATCAAAAACATAGTGGACGACGGCGCCTGGTATTTTTCCGACGACGGGCTGGTGTTTGTGGCCAACGAATATGAGCTTGGCTCCTACGCCGCCGGCTCCTTCCGCTTCACCGTGCCGTACTCAAAGCTGGCCAACTATGTGAAAGCGGACTTTATCCCCCAGACCCGCAGCGGCGGCTCCGCTGACATGAGCGCCGCCATCACCAAAAAAGCCGTCAGTGACAGCACGGTGGGCAGCGTAGTGCTGGACGAAGCGGGCGAAAAGATAACTCTGACCGCCAAGGGCAGTCTGTACGGCGTGAAGCTGTCCCATGCTGTTTACAGCGAAACAAACGGCTCCTTCACCTTCACCCCCGGCGGCACGGTGCTGTATTTCAGCGACCTTGCCTCCGGTCAGTCCATCGGCGTGCAGACCTCCATACCCGATACCATTCCAAACCTGATGATAAGCTGGCGCGCAGCCGACGGAACCCAGTCCAAATACCTTATAACCCAGAGCGGCAAGGACGGCTCCATTCTGCTTATCCCCTTTGGCAGCAGCACAGATCTGAACGCTGTGGATATCACCGGCAAGCTGCCCTACTCGCTGGACCTTGACGCGGACAACAGCGACGAAGCGGTGGCTCTTAAGGCTATGCGCTCTGAGGACTCTGATATGGACAATTATGTCCTCACCGTCACAGACGGAACCGCTTCCGCCGAATTTGAAACCGATATCATCAGCGACTGCTCACTGTGGACAGCGGACGTGGACGGCGACGGCAGCCCCGAGCTTCTGCTTTCGGGCAACGTGATGAGCGACGACTATGTGACCTACTGCTGGAAATATGACGGCAGCAAGCTGAACACGGTGAAATTTGCCGATGACGGCGGAGCTCGCAGCGATATATTCTCCGGCTGGATAAAAACCATCGGCAGCGGCGGCATCGAGCTTGGCAAAAAGTGCGACGTGCTGGGCAGCTACGGCGGTTACAGGCCCTTTGAGTACTCCGGCGGAGTGCTTTCCGCCGCTCCCGGCTCCGTGTGGTCCTTCACCGACAACAGCCAGCGCCTTACAGTGAAGTCCGCTTTGCCCGTTACCCTTTCCGACGGTACCTCCGCCAGTCTAAAGCCCGGCGACTCCATCCTGCTCACCGCCACCGACGGCCAGTCCTGGGTCAGCTATGAGGACAGCGCGGGAAACACCGGAACCATCGCCATAGAGATAAAAACCGATTACTGGGGCATATATATCGACGGCGCTGAGGATTCCGTTTATTTTGACCAGCTGCCCTACGCCGGGTGAGCTTACTGATTTTTTGTCATATTGAGTAATCTGTAAAAAACAAACGCCATAGGTTCTGCGGGTTCACAGAACTTATGACGTTTATTTATATTTTTTTGAAGTTTTGTTCATCACTTTGACACAAAATACAAGTAATATGTAGCCATAAACTTAAAGCCCACCCGGGCTTTTCATAAACGGAGTGATCGATATGACAGACAACAATGAAAACAACATCTTCGACGCTGACATCAGCCAGGACAGCGCCAACGTCAACGCCGGCGCGGACAGCCCCGTCACCGACAATCAGACTGACAGCGGAGCAGGCAGCGGTGACAGCAGCGAATACCACTATGTGAAGCCGGAATCCACCCGCCTTTACGCCGACGCGGAATATGTCCGTCAGGACGAGGCCACCGAGCCGCCCCGCTACTACGTTCCCCCGGAAAAAAAGCCCGCCAGACCCAAAGCGCCCCGGCAAAAGGGCAGCGGCCTGTGGTGGAAGATAGCCTGCATCTGCCTTGTATGCGCCATTTTGGGCGGTATCGCCGGCGGAGCTCTGGCCGGGCAGGCAATATCCAAAAAGCTGGGTGAAAGCTCCTCCGCCTCCAATCCCTCCGGCTCCGGGACCTCCACCATCGCCGCCGCCACAACAGGCACCATGACCCCCAAGCAGATATACGACATGGCCTGCCAGCAGGTAGTGGGCGTTCAGAGCAGCGTGACCTACAACATTTTCGGTCAGACCGCTTCCGCCGCCCTCTCCGGCACCGGCTTTTTCATCAGCACCGATGGCTATATTCTCACAAACTACCACGTTATTGAGGACGCTTACACCAGCAACAACAAGATAAATGTTCTGACCCATGACGGCACCTCCTACAACGCCACCGTGGTGGGCATCGAGGAATCCAACGATCTTGCCGTTTTGAAGATAGACGCTTCAAACACCAACGCCGTCACCTTCGGCGACAGCGACAGTATGTCCGTGGGCGACACGGTGTACGCTGTGGGCAACCCCATGGGCGAGCTGCAGTTCACCATGACCTCCGGCATGGTCAGCGCGCTGGACAGATCAGTCACCACCAGCGAGTACAGCTCCGCCATCAATATGTTCCAGTTTGACGCCGCCATCAACTCCGGCAACTCAGGCGGCCCGGTGTATAACGCCAACGGCGAGGTCATCGGCGTGGCCACGGCAAAGTATTCCTCCAGCTCCGGCTCATCCTCTGCCAGCGTTGAGGGTCTGGGCTTCGCAATCCCATCAAACGACGCCAAGAGCATCGCAGACGATCTGACCACCACCGGCCATGTCACCGGCAAGGCATACATGGGCGTATCCCTTAACGAAAAATACGACTCCGTCACCAGTCAGTACTACGATATGCCCAACGGCGCCTATGTGAACTACGTTGAAAGCGGCAGCGCCGCCGCCAAGGCGGGCATAGCCGCAGGCGACATCATCACCAAGCTGGGCGACAAGGCCATTGCCAGCTATTCCGATCTCACCAGCGCGGTGAAGCAGTACAAGGCCGGCGACACCGCAAAGCTGGAGCTGTACCGCTCCGGCAAGACCATCTCAGTGAGCATCACCTTTGACGAGGCCAAGACCACCTCCAGCACCGGCTCCGGCAGCTCCTCCAATTCCGGCTCCGGCTATACCGGCGGCTTCGGTTCCGGCACCATGCCCCAGCAGGGCAGCGGCAGCTACTCTCTGGGCTGATCAGATATTCTTCTTCTCCCCCTATAACACACCTGACAGAGATCGGGCCGGAGAACACCATCTTCAACTTTTAACGCCGTGTGAGATCCTTCGCTGACGCTCAGGATGACGCGTGATTATAAAAAGCACACCGCAAAATGCAAATTTTTCGGTGTGCTTTTTTCAGCCTGTCAAAGAACTAAAAAAGTAACCGCGGACAAAAGCCCGCGGGGGGGAGTGTGAGGGGGCGGCAGCCCGCCTCATATCAGATAAATAGCCGCCGTAAACGCTGATATATCAGCGTTTACGGTGAGCGGAGCGAAGTTTTTCGCGAGATAACGCTTTCGCAAAAAACTCGGCGTTTAGAGCTTGTCAAAAAAAGCGCCTGGGCTTTTTTTGACAAGCTCATAAGAAAAGACCGCTGCTTTCGCAGCGGTCTTTTCTTATATACGGCTTCAGGTG
>CAZLIJ010000032.1:0-1599 GCA_964559305.1 uncultured Oscillospiraceae bacterium
AGCAGTGTACTGGAAAGAGCCACCTCAGCCTCTGTGCATTCGGCTGAAAATTCAATCAAAAATGGATTCATTACCGTCAGGGGCGGTATCAGGCTGGGGCTTTCAGGCTCGGTTATCATGAACGGAGACAAGCCCTGCGGAATACGAAGGCTGTCCGGAATTGCAATCAGGATACCCAGGGAAGTGCGCAATTGCTGTGACGGGGTGTATTCCCAACTGACCGCTGAGGGATTTGAGAACACAGTTATCATATCTCCCCCCGGCGGCGGAAAGACCACCTTTCTCAGGGAGCTTATCCGCAGGCTTTCAAACGACGGAGCGAGAGTTTCACTGGCAGACGAGCGGGGAGAGGTGGCAGGAGTATATGACGGCATGGCCCAGTTCGACGTGGGCCGGCGCACAGATGTAATGTCCGACGCGCCCAAGTCCGCCGCGGCGCTGATGCTGCTGAGAGCCATGAATCCCCAGATACTTGCCATGGACGAAATAACGGCTCCTGAGGATGTGGATGCCATATATGAGGCTGTGGGCTGCGGCGTGAAGCTGCTGGCCACGGCTCACGCAGGGAACTTGGAAGACTTCTGCGCAAGACCTCTTTACCGCCGGCTTTCCGCCGACAGAGTTTTTAAAAAAATGGCGGTCATAACCATGCGAGGCGGGGAACGGCATTACATGGCGGGTGATGTGCCGTGAAATTTATTGGAGCTTTTCTGATATTTGCCGCCTGTGCCGGAACGGGGCTATGGCGGGCATATGAAATGCGAAGAAAAGTGAGAACGCTTTTCGGCATTATTGCCGCGCTGGAGCTTATGAAGGGCGAAATATGCTCCCGCCTGTCAGACCTTCCCACAGCGCTGACGGCGGCCGGGATGGCCGCAGGCAAAGAGTTAAAGCCGTTTTTTGCCATGCTCACAGCAGAAAGCGAAAGCATAGGGGACAGGCCCTTCGCCCAAATCTGGCGGGAGTGCGCGTTGAAAGCGCTGCCCTGTCTTGATGAAAGTGAAATGAACGCCTTGCTGGCCCTTGGCGCCATACTTGGCCGCTATGACGCCGCCACTCAGGCCGCGGCCTTCGACGCCTGCATGGAAAACCTCAGACCCGCGTACGCCCGCGCGGCAGGGCAGAGCGGCGCATTTGTGAGAACCTCGGTAGGCGCGGGAGCCGCCATGGGCGCCATGATAGCCATAACACTTTTATGAAATACGGTGGAGAATATGGAGATTGAACTGATTTTCAAGATAGCCGCGGTAGGCATAGTTGTCGCCGTGCTCAACATACTGCTGACCCGCTCCGGCAGGGACGATCAGGCGCTGATGACAACCATCGCCGCGCTGGTGGTAGTCATGATGGTAGTCGTGTCAAAGATCAGCGAGCTTTTTGATCTCGTCCGCTCGCTGTTCTCTTTGTGAATATGGACGCCGCTGTGAAAGCCGCCGTTCTGGGAACTGTGGCGGCGGCAGGTGCGCTGCTGATAAGAAAGAGCAACCCTGAAATGGCTCTTTTGCTGGGAATAGCCGTGGTGGCCTGTATCTCCGCCGCGGCGCTGAAGCTTATCTCCGCCATGGCGGATGTTCTGAACGCTGCCATGGATATGTCAGG
>CAZLIJ010000032.1:1609-9028 GCA_964559305.1 uncultured Oscillospiraceae bacterium
TACGCCTGTTATAAAGTGCGTGGGCATCGGTATCACTGCAAAGCTGTGCGGAGACATCTGCCGGGACGTCTCTCAGTCCGGCATTGCCTCCGCGGTGGAATTTGCCGGCGCGGCGGCGGCGGTATACGCGGCGCTGCCCCTTATCAGCACGCTGATGGATATGGTAGGCGGCATGATATGAAAAGACTGCTGATTTTTTTCGCCTTCTGCGCCCTGCTGACCATTCCCTGCCGGGCTGAGTTTTCTCAGGAGCAGCGCAGCGCCTACGGTCTTGACGGGCTGGAGGAAGCCTATGCCACTGACTCCGACGGGGACAGGCTCACTGTTGCCGGAGCCGCCGAGGACACAGCGGCAACTATTAAAAGCGTGTGGGAAAACTTCACTCAGAAAATAGCAGAGCATCTCAAGTCTGGCGCGGTCAGCGCGGGATCTGTGCTGATAATAGCGCTGATATGCGCCATGAGCATGGCGGTATTCGATCAGGACAGGCTGCCCGAGTACATATCGCTGGCAGGCTGTCTGGCTGTCAGCTACGCCGCGGTCGGCGATGTACGCTCGATCATATCCATGGGCAGCGACGCGCTGACAAAGCTAAACGATTTTTCAACCGTGCTGCTGCCCACCATGTGCACAGCCGCCGCGGCAGGCGGCGCCATAACCTCGGCCTCGGCAAAATACGCGGCTACGGCGCTCTTTATGGACATTCTCATCACCGCCGCCAACAATTTCATCGTACCGCTTATCTACGCATATATAGTTTCCGTCATAGCCTCCGCCGCGGTAGGCGGCAGTGCCCTCAAGAGCGTCACCAAGGTCATTAAATGGCTGTGCGTAACCCTTATGAGCCTTATCACCATCGCCTTCACCGCGTATCTGGGCATAACCGGCGCCATATCAGGCTCGGCGGACGCCGCTGTTACCAAGGTGACTAAAACCGCCATATCAGCGGCTCTGCCGGTGGTAGGCGGCATAATATCCGATGCGGCCTCGTCGGTGGTGGCAGGGGCAGGAATACTGCGCTCCGCCGCCGGAGCCTTTGGCATGGCTGCGGTGTGCGGCATATGCGCCGCCCCATTCGCGGCGCTGGGGGTGCGGTATCTTCTCTTTAAGGCTGCGGCGGCCTGCTGCTCCGCTTTGCCCGCGGGACGCATATCGGAGCTTATAGGCGGCATAGGCAGCGCCTGCGGCATGATGCTGGGGCTTACGGGCTGCGGCGGGATAATGCTGTTTCTTTCCATCATATCCAGTATTAAGGCGGTGAGCGGAGCTTGAGCGGTTTTTTACACAACTGGCTGTACGCGCTGCTGGGCACGTCGATAATATGCTCGGTGGCCATGGCGCTTACCCCGGCGGGGAAGCAGCGCAAGGTGACGGCTCTGGTGTGCGGTGTTGTCATTATATGCGCGCTGATAGCGCCGTTCAAAAAGCTTGATATGACGCAGTACGCAAAGAATTTGGAGCTATACCGCGCCCGGGGCGACGAGCTGACCGTAAAGGCCGGTGAAATTAACAATGAGCTCAGCCGAACAATCATAGAGGAGCAAAGCGGCGCATATATTTTGGACAAAGCGGCCTCCTTCGGAATAGATGTCAGCGCCAAAGTCACCGCCAGCCGGAGCGGCGATGACGGCAGCTTTTATCCCTATGAAGCGGATATCAGCTGCGAAAACCCGGAGGAGGGCAGAAAAAAGCTGGCCGGAACAATAGAAGCGGAGCTGGGCATACCGGAGGCCCGGCAGCATTGGAGCGCGAATGATGAGTGAAGGGCAGAAAAAAATAATATCAAAAATAGGGAGGTACAAGTATCCGCTGATCGTGCTGCTGGCCGGCATACTGCTGATGCTGCTGCCCACTGGTAAAAACGCGAAAGCAGCGGCATCTGCCGACGCGCCCTCCACCGCGCAGGAGGAGCGTATGGAATACGTTCTTTCAGGCGTCAGCGGAGCGGGGGAGATGCGCGTGCTGCTGTCTGACAGCGGCGCGGTGATCGTGTGCGCCGGCGCGGACGACGCCAATGTCCGGCTGGGATTGACGGAGGCGGCAAAAGCGTTTACGGGTTTCGGCAGCGATGATATCACAATTTTAAAATTAACAGACATGAGTATCGGGGAGGCAAAAAAATGAAGGGCGCAAAGAAAAACATCATGATAATCACCGTACTGCTTCTGGTGTGCGCGGCGGTGTATCTGAACTGGTCGTACAACAACAAATGGGGCACGGCGGACTTCCAGATGGCGGCGGCAGAGGACGCGGCCATGACCAAAGCCGACGATGAGTATTCCCAGGCGCTGGCCGCAAAGGAAACGAAAGTCTCGGATTACTTCGCAAAAGCGCGCCTGACGCGCCAGACCTCAAGAGATCAGGCACTGGAGCTTTTGAAGGAGGCCGCCGCCTCATCAACAGCTTCCGACGACACCATTGACGGAGCCATGAAGTCAATATCCGCCATGGCCACGGACACCATGAAAGAGACCCAGGTGGAAAATCAGCTCATTGCCAAGGGCTTTACCGACTGCGTGGCCTACATCAGCGACGACGGCGTGACTGTATCCGTTCCCTCCGGCGACGACGGACTCAACGAATCAGAGGTTGCCCAGATAACTGATATTGTCACCTCCGAAACCGGGATGCCGGCTTCAAAGCTTACCGTAGTGCCGGTAAAATAAGAGAAAGGTGGACGCTGTCCACCTTTTTTCTTATTTAGCTTTATTTTTTTGCGCCTTCGTGGTAAAATACCATGAAATCATTTTCGGAGGCGTTTATATGGCAGATACCAATTATATTTCCTGCCCCGGCGATAAGGGCAGCATTAACATTTCTGAGGACGTTATCGTCTCCATAGTCAGAAATACCGTCTGCGAGGTAGACGGCGTGGCCGGACTTGCCACCACAGCCGGCGGCGAGCTGGCGGAGCTTGTGGGTATTAAATCCCAGTCCAGAGGCATTAAAGTCCAGTTCGGCGACGAAACCATAGTGGTTGACATAATCATTCTTGTCCACTACGGCTGCAACATCGTCAACGTGGCAAAAAAGGTCCAGACCGACGTGATGGACGCTGTTCAGGCGGCCACAGGCATTGAAAAGGCCCAGGTAAACGTGCACATTTCAGGCGTGGCCTTTGAAAAATAAAGATACCGGGAGTAAGGTATGACCAGAACGACAGCAAGACAGATCGCCATTCAGCTATCCTTTGCCGCTGCGGCGGCGGACGAGAGCGCGGATGTGGTGTTGGACAGATTTTTTGACCGGGACTATTTCAGCTCCCTTGGCGGAGAGAACAGGCTTTTTGCCGAATATCCCGACGATAAGCAGCTCGAATACATCCGCACCCTGACCACTCTCATCTGCCAGCACCGGCAGGAGCTGGACAGCTATATAGAGAAATATTCCAAGGGTTGGAAACTCAACCGCATATCCGGTACGGCCCGCGCCGTGCTCAGATGCGCCATGTGCGAAGTTTTGTTCATGGATGATGTTCCCAACGCCGCCGCCATAAATGAAGCTGTGGAGCTTGCCAAGGGCTATGACGAGCCTGAGACAGTGTCTTTTATCAACGGGATAATGGGCAGCTTTGTTAAAGGCGAGCTGGGCGCGATCGAGATCGATGGACAATAACGCGCTGACAGTCACCCAGCTCAACGCCCGGGTCAAATCGCTTATTGACGGCGATCCCGTATTATCGGGCGTGTGCGTAAAAGGTGAGCTGTCCAATTATAAAATATACCCGTCCGGGCACCATTATTTCACGCTTAAGGACGCTGAAAGCAGCCTGAGATGCGTTATGTTCAGAGGCAGCGCCTCCAAACTTCGCTTCAGGCCGGACAGCGGCATGGGTGTGACGGCGTTTGGGCGGGTATCCGTCTACCCGCGGGACGGCGCGTATCAGCTTTATGTCAGCGAGCTTATGCCGGAAGGTATGGGCGATCTTCAGGTCGCCTACGAGCAGCTCAAGGCAAAGCTTGAAGGCGAGGGTCTTTTTGAGCAAAACCATAAAAAGCCCCTGCCGGCCTTTCCGGAAAGAATCGCCATAATTACCTCCTCGGCAGGCGCGGCAGTGCATGACATGATCCGTATTCTGGGCCATCGCTGGCCACTTACACAGGTGTTGCTGCTGCCGGTGCGCGTGCAGGGCGCTGAAGCCCCCGCCGAGATAGCCGGCGCAATTAAATACGCCAGCCGCCATGCTGTGGCCGATCTCATAATTGCAGGCCGCGGCGGCGGCTCTATTGAGGATCTGTGGGCGTTCAACGATGAGCGGGTGGCCCGGGCCATATACGAATCCCGTCTGCCCGTTATATCCGCCGTGGGGCACGAGCCGGATGTTACCATATCGGACTATGTGGCCGACAGGCGGGCGTCCACGCCGTCCAACGCCGCGGAGATCGCCGTGCCGGACATGGCTGAAATAAAAGAAATAATAGCCGGCATGGACATAAGGCGCAGCCAGGCCATGCGCAAAAAGCTAACGGAGCTTTCCGCCAGACTTGACGACCTTAGCCATCGCCGGGTCATGCTGACCCCCGACGCGTATCTTGACGCCAAGCGTCAGGAGCTGGACAGGGCGGGGGAGCGGCTGGCCGCTGCGGGAGAGCGCGTATGCTCTGTTAAACGCCGTGAGTATGTGGGCAGGGCGGCGCAGCTTGACGCCATGAGCCCGCTCAAGGTTCTGGCAAGAGGCTATGCCATAGTCAGCGCTCAGGGGCGAACCGTGCGCAGTTCGCATGAAGTGGAAACCGGGCAGCGGGTAAATGTCGCTCTCAGCAGCGGCAGTCTTACCTGTCTGGTGGAAGAAAAAGAGGACGGTAAGAACAATGGCTGAAAAGAAAATGAATTTTGAAAAATCACTTCAGCGGCTGGACGCGATAGTAAAAAGCCTTGAAAAGGGCGACGCGCCGCTGGACGAATCCCTGAAGCTCTTTGAGGAGGGTGCGGGGCTTATCGCCGAGTGCGGCAAAATGCTGGACGTGGCGGAGCAGAAGGTCGTCAAGCTTAAGAAAGGCGCGGACGGACAGCCCGAAGAGCTGCCGTTTGATACCGGTGACGAACAATGACTGCTGAAGAATATAAAAAACTCATCGACGAAAAGCTGAGCGCGTATTTTTCACCCAAGGGCATGAGCTTTGACGGCTTGCTGGAAGCCATGGATTACAGCCTTACCGCCGGGGGAAAGCGTATACGGCCCATGCTGGTGCTGGAATTTTGCCGCGTCAGCGGAGGCGACATTGACAAGGCGCTTCCCGTGGCCTGCGCCATCGAGATGATACACACTTACAGCCTTATCCACGACGATCTCCCGTGCATGGATAACGACGATCTCCGCCGGGGCAGACCCACCAACCACAAGGTTTACGGCGAGTGCACCGCCACACTGGCGGGGGACGCGCTGCAGGCGGAAGCTTTCGGCGCTATTCTGCGTTCATCTCTGCCGGCAAAGCGCAGATGCGACTGCGCCGAGATTCTGGCCGGCGCCGCCGGAGTGGACGGTATCTGCGGGGGGCAGTATCTGGATATGCTGGGCGAGGGGAAAAAGCTCAGCGACAGCGAGCTAAACGACATCAACACCCGCAAGACCGGCGCCATGCTGGTGGCCGCCTGCCAGATGGGCGTTGCCGCCGCCGGAGGCGGCGCGGCCCGGCTGGAAGCCGCAGGCCGCTATGGTGCGGCGCTGGGCGCGGCCTTCCAGATACGGGATGATATTCTCGACGTGACAAGCACCATGGAGGAGCTGGGCAAGACCGTGGGTTCCGACGCTCAGGAGCATAAAAACACCTATATGGCTCTTTACGGGCAGGAAAAATGCGAGCAGATAATAGACAGGCTTACCGAGTTTGCTAAAAGCATCCTTGCGGAACAGTTTGACGACACGGCTTTTCTGGATGCTCTGGCCGACAGACTGGCCAGACGCAAAAACTGAAAAAGTAAGCGGTATTCATTTTTTTGCATAGAACCGCGCCCTGTTCTATTGTAAAACAGGGCGCGATTTGGTATGATAATTAAATAGCCTGTTTATATCCGAGGTAATGATTTGAAAATACTTGACAAGATACATTGTTCCAACGACGTTAAGCTGCTGCCGGAGCGCAAGCTGCCGAAGCTGTGCGACGAGCTGAGAGAAACCATAATTGACGGCGTATCAAAAACCGGCGGCCATCTGGCCTCAAACCTGGGCGCCGTTGAGCTGACGGTGGCCCTGCACCGCGTATACGACACATCGACAGACCGGCTTGTTTTTGACGTGGGGCATCAGTGCTACGCCCACAAAATTCTAACCGGACGGGGAGACAGATTTGACACGCTGCGCCAGCATGGCGGACTTTCCGGCTTCCCCAAGCCCTATGAGAGCGACGACGACGCTTTTATTGCCGGCCATGCCTCCAACTCCGTGGCTGTTGCTCTGGGTATGGCCCGGGCCCGCACACTCAAAAAGGAAAAATACAATGTTGCCGCGATAATCGGCGACGGCTCCATGACCGGCGGACTTGCCTATGAGGGTCTTGCCAACGTGGGAGTTTCAGGCGAGCCGATAGTCATCATCCTCAACGACAACGGTATGTCCATCAGCACCAACGTGGGCGGCACCGCAAAGTTGCTGTCAAAGGCCAGGGTCAGACCGGAATACCTTGAATTCAAGCGCGCGTATAGAGGCACTGTCGGCCTTATCAAACCGCTGTATAACTTCAACCACGAGCTGAAGGAAAAGATAAAAAAACTCATACTGCCCGGAAATATGTTCGATGATCTGGGCCTTTACTATCTGGGTCCCATAGATGGGCACGACGTCCGCCAGCTGGAAACGGCCATCGCCTGGGCAAGAGATATGCAGGTGCCTGTACTTGTGCACGTTATAACAAAAAAAGGCAAGGGCTGTCATTACGCCGAGGAAGACCCGGCCAGCTACCACGGCGTGGGTTCCTTTGACCCTGTCACCGGTTATCTATACGGCGGGGGTGAAAGCTTTTCCGGCGTAATGGGCGATGAGCTGTGCTCTATCGCTGAAAATGACGAGAGCATCGTGGCAATCACTGCGGCCATGTGCGACGGAACAGGGCTTACAGATTTCGCAAAAAAATACCCCAAGCGCTTTTTCGATGTGGGTATTGCCGAGGGCAGCGCTGTGGCCATGGCCGCGGGAATGGCCAAGCAGGGGCTTGTGCCGGTATTTGCAGTGTATTCAAGCTTTTTGCAGCGGGGCTACGATATGCTCATCCATGATGTGGCGCTGCAAAACCTCCACATCGTTTTCTGCGTGGACAGAGCCGGACTGGTGGGCAGCGACGGGGAGACCCATCACGGCGTTTTCGACGTCAGCTATCTATCCTCAGTGCCGGGCATGACCATACTTTGCCCGTCGGATTATCAGGAGCTGAGGAATATGCTCAGCGAAGCTATATATAAATACAGCGGCCCCGTGGCTGTGCG
>CAZLIJ010000032.1:9038-11347 GCA_964559305.1 uncultured Oscillospiraceae bacterium
GTGCGCTATCCGCGAGGCGGCGTGGAACACGCCGTATCCCCGGTGTTTGCAAGAAAAACCAGAGGACGGGCGAAAATCACCATCGCGGCCTACGGCACCATGCTCTGGCAGGCGGCAAAGGCCGCCATGGAGCTGGACGCCATGGGAATATGCGCGGAGATAATTAAAATCGACAGGATCTGCCCCCTTGATTGCGGCGGAGTGCTGGGCTCAGTGCTGGGCACCGGGCGGCTTCTCGTGCCGGAGGAGGTCTGCGCCGCGGGCTGCGTGGGTGAAAAGCTTATTTCGGCCTGCGCTCAGGCAGGGATAAATATCAAATCCTCAAAACTGTTGAATTTGGGCGGCGGTATAGTGCCCCACGGCTCGGCTGAGGAGCTGATGCATGACTGCGGCATCGACGATGCCGCCATAGTGGAAGCCGCTGTGGAGATGATTGGTGCAGATGAAAAAAGTTCGACTTGATCAGCTGGTATTTGATTTGGGCCTCACCGAGAGCAGGGAACGGGCCAAGACCACGATAATGAGCGGCCTTGTTTTTGTGAACGGTCAGCGGGCGGACAAGCCGGGTATGCCGGTGGCGCCGGACGCCAATGTTGAGGTGCGGGGCGAGGCCATACCCTTTGTAAGCCGGGGCGGATTCAAGCTGGATAAGGCTCTCAAGGTCTTTCCCATTGACCCTGCCGGCAAAATATGTATCGACTGCGGCGCGTCCACCGGCGGCTTTACAGACGTTCTTTTGCAGCACGGCGCGGCAAAGGTATACTCAGTCGATGTGGGCTACGGCCAGCTGGCCTGGAAGCTGCGCATCGACCCGCGGGTCGTAAACCTTGAACGCACCAATCTGAGATACGTCACGGAAAAAGAGATACCGGAGGCTCCTTCTCTTGCCGTAATGGATGTGTCGTTTATTTCAATAAAGCTTGTGCTGCCGGCCGTGGCAGCTCTTATTGAAGACGGTGCCGACATAATGTGCCTGATAAAGCCTCAGTTTGAAGCCGGAAGGGAAGAAGTCGGCAAAAAAGGCGTTGTACGGGACAGCGCCGTACACCTTGAAGTTATAAGAAGCATATTGGATTTTGCGCCGGACGCGGGTCTCACGCCCATGGGGCTGGACTTTTCGCCCATAAAAGGCCCCGAGGGGAATATAGAATATCTCTGCTGGCTGAGAAAAGGCACTTTTACCGTCCCAGCCCTTGACCCTGACTCAGTTGTGAAAAAATCGCATGAAGCGCTTTGACGCTGAAAGGAACGCCATGGGTAATCTCATCGTGCTCTGCCCAAACCCGTATAGGGACAGCGGGCTTAATATCACCATGCGTACGCAGAAACTACTTGAGGACGCCGGCCATACCACGGCTGTTTGCCCCATATTTGATACCGATGAAAACAGCATTGTGCCGGAAGATGTGGACAAAACCGAGCTTGAAGACATAATAGAAGGGGCGTCCCTTGTGGTCGTCATCGGCGGCGACGGCACCATACTCCACGCCGCCCGGACAGCCGCCAGGCACAAAGTGCCGGTTATCGGCATAAACGCCGGAACCAAGGGCTTTATGGCCGGGCTTGAACCGGCGGATATTGACCAGGTAGTCAGAGCCGCCTCCGGGGATTATATCGAGCAGCGGCGCATGATGCTGGACGTGTCTCTTGTCCGGCAGGGCGAAACTGTATTTACCGACTGCGCCATAAACGACGCCGTTGTCCACGGCTTCGGCGACTGCATAAAGCTTACCGCCTGGTGCGACGGAGATAAAGTCACCACTTTCTCCGGCGACGGGGTAGTGCTGGCCACACCGACAGGCTCCTCGGCATATTCGCTCTCCGCCGGCGGCCCGCTGGTGGAGCCCATGGCCAGAAATATTATTCTTACGCCCATATGCGTTCACGCCATGTGCGCCAAATCCTTTGTTCTGTCCCCGGAGAGGGTGGTTTCCGCGAAGGCGGAAAAGCTCCACGGCAGGCGTGCTTTCCTAACTGTGGACGGTGGGGAGCCGCTGGAGCTTGTCAACGACGACATAATCAAGGTGAAAAAATCCGTACATGAGCTTATAATGGCCAATATGGGCAACAAAAGCTTTTATGACATCGCCTTTGAAAAACTAATCGAAAGAGAACGCTGAGGGAGTGAATTGAATTGAAACCAGCAAGACAAAGCGTGATACTGGATATCATCAGCCAAAACGACATTGAAACGCAAAATCAGCTTATGGAAGCGCTGGCGGCCCGTGGTATAAAAAGCACGCAGGCAACTCTTTCAAGGGATATCAAGGATATGCGCCTTGTTAAAGAGCTCAGCGGCGACGGCAAAT
>CAZLIJ010000033.1:0-11263 GCA_964559305.1 uncultured Oscillospiraceae bacterium
AAGGAAAATGCTGCCTATAATAATAAGCGAAAGATCCATGACGGTGTACATGGCAAAGTACAGCCAGCCCAGTCCGGCTTTCCCGAAGGGGCCTGCCAGCTGAGAAAACATCCCATACAGCATGAACATGATGCAGGCAAAAACATACAGCATCAATAGGCCGAACAGTATCATCTTGCCCTTTGACGACTGATTATTCTTTCTGCCCGCGCCCAGAAACATGGACTTCAGAGAAGCCAGTCTGGACTTCAGGAGTACCTTAAACATTCTCGTCGCCCTCCAGCTCAAGAAATACGCTCTCAAGAGACTTGTTGCCCTTGACTTCCTCCATGCTGCCGCTTTCAAGCAGGCGGCCCTGACGGATTATGGCCACCTTGTCGCAGAGCTTTTCCGCTACCTCCAGCACATGGGTGGAGAAGAATATGGCTCCGCCGGCGTCGCAGTGGGCGCGCATCATTTCCTTCAGCTTATAGGCCGCCGTGGGGTCAAGACCCACAAAGGGTTCGTCCATGACAATGAGCTTGGGCGCGTGGAGCCAGGCCGAGATTATGGCCAGCTTCTGTTTCATGCCGTGGGAATACGCTGATATGGGCTGGGCAAGATCAGAGGTGAGGGCGAACACGTCCGAATACTTCCTGATGCGCTCCTCCCTGTCGGCCTTGGACACGCCGAAAACATCGGCTATAAAGTTGAGATACTTTATGCCGGACATGAATTCGTACAGATCCGGGTTATCTGGTATGTACGCGGTGACTTTTTTGCACTCTATTGGCTCGTTTCTGACGGAGTGGCCATCCACATAGATCTCTCCGTCCTCAAAGGGCAAAATGCCGCAGCAGGCTTTTATCGTGGTGGTCTTGCCCGCGCCGTTATGCCCTATAAAGCCGTATATCTCACCCGGGAGGATGTGCAGAGAAAGGTCATCCACTGCCTTTTTATCCCCGTAGATCTTGGTAAGGTGTTCAATTTTCAGCATTCTTCTACCTCTTTTATATTACACAAAAATACGCTTCTGAGTGATATCGAAATGATATCACTCAGAAGCGTGTCCGTCAAGCTTTTATCAAAAAAATTAAGAAATCAGCTTACGATCTTATAATAGGCCCGGGCCGTGAGCATATACACAAGCGTATAAAGCACGGCGAAAATACCGATGGCGCCCAGTGTGCAGCCCACAAACAGATTGAGATTTGTCAGCTGGAACAGCGAAAGGATGCGCCTTATCATGGGAAACGCGAACGCGATGTGGATGACGGTGGCCACAAGGGGAAGAAAGAATACGATGAGCACCTGTGAGTGTATGGTGCTTTTGACTTCGCTTTTGGTCATGCCCACGTTCTGCATTATGTGGAAGCGCTCCCGGTCGTCATAGCCTTCAGTGACCTGCTTATAGTATATAATAAGCACGGTGGCCATCAAGAACATCAGGCCCAGGAAAAGCCCCAGGAACAAAAGTCCGCCGTAAATGCCCAAAAATTCTGCCATCTGCCCGGAGCGGCTTGTGAAATTATAAGTGTGTTCGTTGGGCGCCGCGTTTTGGACTGCCTCGCCCACGGCATTGGAGCAGGCCTGCTTCTCCGCTTCGCCTCCTGAGAGATTCATGTTTATTGTGTAGCCTACCAAGGAATAGCCGGAATCGGACTGCTCCATCATAGCCTTCTGCATTGCCAGCAGGGCGTTTTCGTCCGGCAGCACCATGCAGTAGACCTCCCAGCCGATATTCTGATCGGTGGTCTTGAGGGGGAAGCTGTCAAGATAGCTGACGCTGTATTTTATCCCGCCTATGGACATACTCCCGCCGGTAAAGGCGTGCTTTGTGTAGTTGGGGCTGTACAGCAGCGCCTGACCGTTTTCAAGGCTAAGGCTTTTGCCGCTCAGGGCGTTATAGTCGGCCACAGTTATTAGCTTGAATTCCGACACGGAAGACGTTATCTCCGCCTGAGCGGAGTTGCTGAAGCTAAAGCTGTCACCGTCGCGAATGGTGGTCATATTCAGGTTCAGATAGTCCTGTATTTCGGTGATCTCGCCCTTCTGCTCATCAACGGCGCCCAGTACATCGGTTTTGAACTGAGCCCTTTCATCGGGCGCCACAAGAGTATAATCAGTGGCGGAGATATCGTATGGGTACATGGAGTCGAGCATCTCATCCACACCCATATACAGGCACACGGTGGTGGACACAGTCACCAGCACCATGGTGGACAGTATGCAGATGCTGGCCAGCCCCCCGGCATTCTTTTTCATGCGGTAAAGCATACCGGACACGGTGGCGAAGTGCTTAGTCTGATAATAATACTTTCTGTTTGCTCTCAGCCTTTTCAAAAAGACGATGCTGAAAGCTGTGAACAGAAGATATGTGCCGATAATGACGCAGATGACCGCCACGAAGAAAAGTCCAACGGCGCTGACGGCGGACTTAGTCATAATGGCCATGGTATAGCCCGCGCCGAGGAAGATGACGCCCAGAATCGCCAGCAGCCACTTGGATTTAGGCTCCCGCTCGCCCTCCTGCGTGCCGTGGAGCAGCTCCACCGGCTTGGAGAGGTGGATTATGCGCAGGGAATTCAGCAGCGTCAGCAAAAATATACCGGCGAAAAGCAGGGCCGTGAGGCCGATGGCAAAGGCGCTTATATACATACCAAAGCGCACGTCGAAACGCAGTATCTTCAAAAGGGCCAGCTGCATCAGCTTTGAAAACAGTATGCCCAGCCCTATGCCAAGCACGAAGGAGATAAGAGCGGAGTATATGGTCTCCCACAAAAGCACCCGGCCTATGTGGCGTTTGTCCATGCCCAGAATGTTATAAAGGCCGAACTCCTTTTTGCGCTGCTTTATTATAAAAGAGTTGGCGTAAAACACCAGTATCACGGAAAAAACGGCAATCACTATGCTGCCGAAAAACAGTGTGCTGCCCAGCATGGTGCCCCCGGACATGGTTTTCAGCGCCGGGTCGCTCATCAGAGTGAGCATGATGTAAAACATCATTGTGCAGCCTATGCAGGTAAATAGATAGGGCAGATATGTCTGGCGGTTATTTTTTATATTCACCGCCGCCAGCCGCGGATAAAGTCCTTTACGCACCGATTTCGCCCCCGTTGTCCTTGGCGGTGGCCAGGGCGGTCAGCGTGTCGGTTATGCTCTGGTAAAGCTCCTCGTTGCTGCGCTCGCCCCTGTATATCTGGTGGAAAATGCGGCCGTCTTTGATAAACAGCACTCTGCCCGCGTGGCTGGCCGCCTTGACGGAGTGAGTTACCATCAGAAGGGTCTGCCCGTCCCTGTTGATCTCACCGAACAGGCTCAGCAGATCGTCGGTGGAGCGGGAATCCAGCGCGCCGGTAGGCTCATCGGCCAGCACAAGCTTTGGATCGGTGATCAGCGCTCTGGCCACGGCTGCGCGCTGCTTCTGACCGCCGGATATCTCATAGGGGAATTTTTGCAGTATGTCCCCTATGCCCAGCTTGGCGGCGATGGGCTTGAGCTTTTCGTTCATCTCGTCATATCTTTTGCCCGCCAGCACCAGAGGCAGAAATATATTGTCCTGAATATTAAAGGTATCCAGCAGATTGAAATCCTGAAAAACAAAGCCCAGATTGTCCCGGCGGAAAGCCGCCAGATCCTTTTCCTTCACGGACAGTATGCTTTTTCCGTTCAAAAGCACCTCGCCGTCGGTGGGTCTGTCCAGCGCGGCCAGAATATTCAAAAGCGTGGTCTTGCCGGAGCCGGACTCGCCCATGATAGCAACATATTCCCCTGTTTCCACGGAAAAGGTGACGCTTTCCAGCGCCTGCACAGGCGTGCCGAAGCGGGGCGTATAGACTTTTTTCAGTTTTGTGACTTCCAAAATAGGCATATAAGCTTCCTCCTTGTGTATTACGCCCCCAATTATAACCCGGGCCGGAATGCGCTGCCATTCATCCAGCTTACATTCCGGCCCCTTAGCTTACAGTTTTGTAAGCTTATTCAACAACAAGCCCGCTGTCGGCAAGGTTCAGCTTCACCTTTGTGCCCTCGCCGGGCTTTGATTGGGCCATTATGGTGTGCCCCAGCTGCCCCAGTATCCGGCGGCAAAGATAAAGACCTATGCCTGTGGATTTTTTATCCGCCCGGCCATTATAGCCGGTGTAGCCCTTTTCAAACACCCGCGGCAGATCCTCCGGCGCTATGCCTATGCCGGTGTCGGCAATAACAAGGGTCTTTTCCTCCTCCATATATATGGATATGCCGCCTGTGGCAGTGTATTTAAGGGCGTTTGCCAGCAGCTGCTCTATAACGAATTCCAGCCACTTTTCGTCCGTCAGCACCACGCAGTCCACGCCGTCGTAGCTCAGCGCCAGACCCTTGCGGATAAACTGCATGGCATATTTTCTCACCGCCTGCCTTATTATGCCGTCAAGCCGGCAACGCTTAATAACAAGATCGTCGGCCCCGTTCAAACGCTGGTAGCTCAGGGCCAGCTCCACATACTGCTCTGTCCTGAAAAGCTCGCTCTCCAGCTCACGCACGCCCTGCGCGTCCAGAGTGCCGTCCCCGGACTGTATGAGCAGGCGCATGGCGGCGATGGGCGTTTTTATCTGGTGGGCCCAGAGGGTGTAGTAATCGTCCGTCTCCTCCCTCTCCACGGCGTAAGCGCCTTTCAGGGCGGCGTTTTCGCGCCGCAGCAGCGCTATTATCTCGGCGTAATCCGATTCCACCAGTCCCTCCGGCTGGGGCAGACTGTCGTTTAGCGCCGTAAGGCTTTTTTCCGCCGCGGAAAACTCTCTGTGCCGTCTGGCCGTGCGCCCATAGTCCAGCGCGCAGAACACAAGGCCCACCACGCCGCACAGGGCAAAGCCATACCAAACCGCACCCAAGGGCATGTTATACAGGTAAAACACCACGGCAAATATAACTGTAAACAGCAGAAACAGCAGGATCTGCACAAGTCTGGACGCCAGCCATCTGAAAAATGTTTTCATGCTATCATGTACCCCACGCCTTTTTTGGTGCTTATGAAGTCCTTCAGGCCCCCGTCCTCCAGCTTGCGGCGCAGCCGGGTCATGTTCACAGTGAGGGTGTTGTCGTCAATATAGCTGTCGCTCTGCCAAAGCTGCTCCATTATGGCGTCTCTGGATACGATCTTCCCCTTGTTTTCCATGAGGATGTGCAATATCCTGTACTCATTTTTGGTCAGGTCTATCTTCTGCTCCCCCACTGTCAGCGTGCCGTCGCTGATATTCAGTATGGCGCCGGAGTGCTCCAGCAGCTCCGCGCCGCCGGCAAACTCATAGCTGCGGCGCAGCATGGCCTGCACCTTCACTGTCAGCACAGCCAGATCAAAGGGCTTGGCTATAAAATCGTCGGCGCCCATGTTCATGGCGGTGACAAGATTCATATTGTCCGCCATGGAGGTAACAAATATCACCGGCACCTTGGACACCCGGCGTATTTCCGTGCACCAGTGATAGCCGTTGAAAAAAGGCAGGGATATGTCCATCAGCACAAGCTGCGGCCCATAGGAAGCGAATTCCGCCATCACGTTGGAAAGATCCTTCACCGCGTGGACGTCGTAGCCCCATGCCAGCAGGTGCTTTTCAACAGATTTGGCTATCACCGCGTCGTCCTCAACTATAAGTATCCTGTACATTTTCGGTCACTCCTTACGCCGCCGTTAAATTCTATCTGGCATTTTATCACAGCAACATGGATATGGCAAAAAATTTTCTCCGCCCCGGCAGGGCAAAAAAATAGCGCCTTCCGATAAAACGGAAGGCGTTATTATGAAAAAATCAATCGGTAACGTAGGGCAGCAGAGCTATCTGACGGGCACGCTTGACGGCCTCGGTCAGCTCGCGCTGATGCATGGCGCACACGCCGGTAGTACGGCGGGGCAGGATCTTGCTGCGCTCAGACATGAATCTGCGGAGCTTGGCGGTGTCTTTATAATCAATGACAGTAGCCTTGTCCACGCAGAACTGGCATACTTTCCTGCGCTTGCGCATTTTGGGGTTGGCACTTCTGTTATCCATAAAGCTTGTATCCTCCTTTTAAGAATCAGAACGGCAGATCGCCGTCGTCATCACTCAGCTCAGAGAAAGCCGCGCCGGTATCGGCGGCGGGAGCTTCGTATCTGGGAGCGGAATAGGACGAGTCGGCGCGTTCGCCGCGGTTGTCGCCGCCCTCGCGGCGCTTGGTCTCACCGAAATAGATATTGTCTGCCACGACCTCTGCGGAGCGGCGCTTGTTGCCCTCCCTGTCGTTCCAGTCGCGTATCTGCAGCCGGCCGGAAACAACGGCCATGCTGCCCTTGGCGAAATACTTGGAGACAAATTCGGCGCTCTGACGCCAGGCCACGCAGTCGATAAAGTCGGTCTGCTTTTCGCCGCCGTCCCTGCCGCCGAAATCGCGCTCAACAGCCAGGGAAAACGACGCCACCGGCGTCTGTGACTGGGTGTATCTGAGCTCGGGATCTCTGGTCAGACGACCCATGATTACAATGTGGTTCAGCATAATTCAGCGCTCCTTACTCTGCACGCATGGTGATCAGAGAACGAATAACACCGTCTGTAATGCCGAGGATACGGTCCAGCTCAGCCGGGAAATCCGGAGCGCTGGTAAACTTCATCAGCACATAGTAGCCCTCAGAAATGTAGTTGATGTCATAAGCCAGCTTGCGCTTGCCCATCTCCTCCATCTCGTCAAGAGTACCATTTGCCTCAACAAGTGTCTTGAACTTCTCAACAATGGGAGCGGCCTCTTCTTCGGTCAGCTTCCCGCTGATGATGTACATTACCTCGTACTTTTCGCTTGTTTTTGCCATGGTTGCACCTCCTTCTGGTCATGTGGCCCCCGCTTGTCCGCGGGAGCAAGGAATTTGACCCATCTTTCGACAGGCTTAATTATTATACATTTTTTCTCTGTAAAGTCAAGTGGTTTTCGGTATTATCAGCTTGTTGCAAGCCGCCGGAGAGGGTGTATAATGATATTTATCTTATTTCAGGAGTGAAAATATGGAATTTACAAAAATGCAGGGCGCGGGCAACGACTTTATAATCATCAACAACCTCGCAGAAAACATACCGGTAGATAAGCTGCCGGAGATTGTGAAAAGGCTGTGCACCCGCCGCCTTTCCATAGGCGCTGACGGGGTCATGGTGATAGTGCCGCCGGAAAAGGGCGGGGATTTCGCCATGCTTTTTTATAATGCCGACGGCTCGCTGGGCGAGATGTGCGGCAACGGAGCCAGATGTATCTGCCGCTACGGCTATGAGCACGGCCTTGCCGGAGAGACCCAGAGCGTAGAGACCACCTCCGGCACGGTATTGGGCAGGCGGGTGGATAAGCGCAAGTACACCGTGCGCCTCAACGACCCCACTGTGATGCTTCCCCGCAAGACCATTTTGCTGGACGACAGGGATTACGACTGCGCCTATGTGGAGCTGGGCGACCCCGGCCTTCCACACTGCGTATTACCCATGCCGGACTGGGACACGCTGGATAAAGACGCGCTCCGGGCGCTGGGCCGGGCCCTGCGCTTCCACCGCGACTTTCCCAAGGGTGCCAACGTAACTTTTGTTAAGCTTCTCTCCCCCAATGAGCTGAAAGCCGTCACCTTTGAACGGGGCGTGGAGGATTTCACTCTGGCCTGCGGCACCGGCTGCGGCTCCACCGTGGCGGCACTGACGCTTAGGGGACAGGTCACAGGCGAAAACGTCCATGTGGCCATGCCCGGCGGCGATCTTTACGTCACCGTGACGGCAAAAGACGGCGCGGTGAAGGATATCATGCTCACCGGCCCCACCAATGTGGTGTGCACAGGTACTGTCACAGACGAAGACCTTGTTTTATAAATAGGCCCCAGTTTTAAACAGCAAATACGGGCTCCGCGGCACATCCGCGGCTGCCCGTATTTTTTTACAGTCGTCCGTACATTTTTGTATATTCTCTCAGAGTGTCCGCAAGCTTGGGCGTACACTCTCCCTCCGATAGCCGCCAGCGCCAGTTGCCATGGGCTGTGCCGGGTGTGTTGGTTCGGCACTCGCCGGGTTTTTCAAGGATATCCTGCATCTGAGCTATGAACACGTCCGCCACCGACTCCATGCCGCATCTTAGCATGGCCCGGCACCAGCCCTCTTTTTCGCTGACGCCCATATATTTTGCGGCAAAGTCCCGCTCCGGGGCGGATATATCCTCCAGCCAGCCCAGAACGGTGTTATTGTCATGGGTACCGGCGTAGCACACGCAGTTTCTATCATACTTATGGGGCAGATAGTCGGAGTCTCCCTCCGGCGAGAAGGCGAATTCCAGCACCTTCATCCCCGGCAGGCCGGAGGCCTTAAGAAGCTCACCCACATCGGGGCTGAGTATGCCCAGATCCTCGGCGATAAATTTCATGCCTGAAAACCAGTTTATCAGCGTGCCCAAAAGCTCCATGCCCGGGCCTTTTATCCAGTGGCCGTTTTTCGCGGTCTTTTCCCCTGCGGGCACGGCCCAGCAGCTGGCAAAGGCCCGGAAATGATCGATGCGCACCACGTCAAAAAGCCTTGACGCACCGTCCATCCGGCGTATCCACCAGCCCCAGCCGTCGGCGCGCATGGCGTCCCAGTCATAAAGGGGATTGCCCCAGAGCTGACCGTCCTCACAGTAATAATCCGGCGGAACTCCCGCCGTTTCAGCAGGATTGAGGGAAGTGTCCAGTCGGAAAAAGCGGGGCTCCAGCCACAGGTCCGCCGAGTCCATGGCCGCGTATATGGGCACATCGCCTATTATGCTCACGCCGTTTTTGCCGGCGTATTCCTTCACCGGCCCCCACTGACTGTAAAAAAGGTACTGGACAAAAGAATTATAGCGTATCTCCTCCTCCAGCTCACCACGCCAGTACTCCACTGCCGCCGGTTCCCGGCGCTTTATGTCCTCCGGCCACTGGTACCACGGCTTGCCGTCAAAGCGCGTTTTCAAAGCCATATAGAGGGCGTAGCCCTCCAGCCATGGATTGTCCCGCTGGAACTTTTCCACGGCCTGGGCGCAGCTATGCCCGCTTCGCTCAAAAGCCCGGCGCAGCATGGTTTCCCGGCTTTGGGCTATATGTCCGTAGTCGATGAAGCCGGCGGGCCGCTTTTCCGGCAGCTCCGCAGCGCTTATTATTCCGTCCTCCGCCAGTTTATCAGGGTCAATGTACCACGGATTGCCGGCAAAGGAGGACACGGAGGAATAGGGCGACGCCCCCGGGCCCGCGGGGCAAAGCGGCAAAAGCTGCCAGTATTTCTGACCGGCAGCTTTCAAAAAATCTATAAATTCGCAGGCATTTTTGCCCATGGAGCCTATGCCGTAGTCTGACGGCAGGGCGGCCAACGGCAGCAGAATGCCCGCTCCCCTTTGAAGGCTCACAGCAGCATTATCCCCGCGGCTTCGCATTTGCCGGCGGTGTCCCTGTCCCAGATGGAGGCCTGCACCTCGCCTATGTGGCATTTGCCCAGCAGCAGCATGGAAAGCCTTGACTGGCCGATGCCGCCGCCGATGGTCAGCGGAAGCTCACCCGCCAGGAGCATTTTGTGGTAGGGCAGATTCCGCCTGTCGTCGCAGCCGGAAACGGTCAGCTGCCTGTCCAGCGTCTGGGGGTCCACTCGGATGCCCATGGACGAAAGTTCAAAGGCGCACTCCAAAAGATCGTCCCAGAACAGTATATCGCCGTTCAGGCTCCAGTCGTCATAGTCGGGAGCTCTGCCGTCATGGGGTTTGCCGGACTTGAGCGCGCCGCCGATGCCGATTATAAACGCGGTCTTATGGGTTTTGAGATAGGCGTTCTCCCGCTCCTTGGACGTTTTATCCGGCCACAGGTCCTCCAGCTCCTGAGCTGTGATAAAGGACACGTTTCTGTCTATCTTCGGCAGGCACTGGAGCTGGGGATATATGGACTGCATGGTGTCCTGCGTGTCGCACACAGCCTTCACGATGTCCATCACCGTGGACTTTAGGTAGTCAATATTGCGGTTTTCCGGCAGGATGACCTTTTCCCAGTCCCACTGGTCAACGTAAACGGAGTGCAGGTTATCCAGCACGTCCTCGTCCCGGCGGACAGCGTTCATATCGGTGTAGATACCTTTGCCGGGATAAAAATTATAGCGCTTGAGGGCCAGCCGTTTCCACTTTGCCAGAGACTGCACCACCTGGGCGGTGCCGTCGGCATGGAGAATGTCGAATTCCACAGGGCGCTCATAGCCGTTCAGGTTATCGTTAAGGCCGGAGTCCTTTTCCACAAAAAGCGGCGCGGACACCCGGTATAGATTCAAAAGCGCGGCCAGTCTGTCCTCAAAAAGGCGTTTGAGAAGGCTGATGCCCTTCTGAGTGTCGTAAACGTTGAGAAGGCTCTTGTAGTTCTGGGGTATGGTAATGTTCATTGGTCCTGCTGCTCCTGTTCCCCGGAAATCAGCTTGATGACTTCCGTATATATTTTTTCCGCGCCCAGGCGGAATTTCTTTTCCATTTTTTTGGCCTGCTCCTCATCCGGCACAAGAAGACGGGAGGAAAAGATCTCGCCCTTGCCGTCGGACATACCCACAACAAGCATACAGCCGCTTTCGGTGTTCTCATGGCGGGCGGTTATCATGGCCATGCGGCTAAGTCTTTCCGCCACGGGCACGGCGCTCTTTTCGGCCTTTATACGCACTGAATACGGCAGGCTGGACTCCACATACTCGCCGTTTTTGCGGCCCTTGTCCGTGATGACATAGCTCTCGTCACTTTCGCTGACATGGCCCGTGCGCACAAGATCCTCCAGACACTCGGTATAGTCGAAATAATCTATTCCGTCGTCACAGTTGACAAGGTCGCACAGCGTAGCGGCGTCCACCGGCGCCGGCAGACGGCGCAGGATGAAAAGTATGAGAATTTTTATATCAAGTTTTTCTCTTATAAAACCATATCGCGGCATAATGCGCCTCCAAAAATGATATGTTATTATAACGCAGTTTTGAGTTAAAGTACAGACAATTTTGCGCCTGAGAGGCACAAACGGAGCCGGTGCGCATAGACTGTACTGAAGTTTGCTTCGCAAATCCAAAAGGAGGTATATATATGGCAGACAGGGTCGCTCCCGGCCCGGTGGAAAAGTCGGCCTGCATTAAGGAAGCCGTCTGCATCCACACGAGGAAGATCTTCGACAGCTGCCGCGATAAATGCCGTTGATCTAAATGTTAAAACCAATTTTTCTTCAGTCGTTGAGATTGTTTCAATCACATTACCCGCATAAATCGGATGCTCAAATGTATTGTGATTCACAATTTTAGTG
>CAZLIJ010000034.1:0-11262 GCA_964559305.1 uncultured Oscillospiraceae bacterium
CTCCGTTTCCCGCTTGCGCGGAAAACTGCGCCGAACGGGGTTCTTTCTCCTTTTTCGTATGCGACCCGCTCCGCTGGGCTCGCATCCGACTTGGACGCGATGGGCGTGGATATGGATTGCCATGGTTCAGCAAAAGCCGGAGTTCAGCTTATCGCTCCGTTTCCCGCTTGCGCGGAAAACTGCGCCGAACGGGGTTCTTTCTCCTTTTTCGTATGCGACCCGCTCCGCTGGGCTCGCATCCGACTTGGACGCGGAAGTGGAAATAGAACTAGTTGGTGTACAAAATAAAAAGAACCATCAGAAGATGGTTCTTTTTTGCGTTTAGTATTGTTATAGAAAAGGCGCGGCATAAACTGCGTTATCGGCCTGCGGCCTTTTTACCCACGGCCTCAGCCTCCGCCACGGCGGAATCCACGATGTCGTGCACCCGGCTGCAATTTCCCGCCAGAAAAAGCCAGTCCGGATTTCCCAGCCCCCTTAAAAGCTCCCGCTCCGGTATAAGTCCCAGCGCGGTTATAAGCGTGCCGCAGGGGACGTATTCCCGCGCGCCGGAATCAAGATTCAGCAGCGTCACGCCCCTGATGCGCCCCTCGCCGTGTATTTCCGTTACCGTTGTGCGGTAAAGTATGGGTATAGAGTATGGGAGGATGCAGCGGTGATAATTTCTGGCCATGCCGCCGTAGTGACGCTCCTGCTCGATAAGCGCGTCCACACTCAGCCCCTCCAAAGTGAAGCGCCGGGCCATGATCATTCCAAGATCGCCGCTGCCCAGAATAAGGACATGGTCGGCAAGCTCCTGATGGCGCAGATTGATAAGCTCCTGAGCCTGACCCGCAGTGAACACTCCTGCCGGACGGGTCCCCGCGACGGGCAGCGAGCCGATGGCCCGCTCCCGGCAGCCGGCAGCCAGAATAAGCTTGTCAAAGCCGTATTCCGCAAGACCTCCCCGCCATGAAAGCACAGCCCTGCGCTCCTTTGTGACGGAAAGCACTTCCGTTTCCATAAAAAGCCGGACGCCGGTAGCGTTGAGCCTTTCCATGATGCGGGCGGCGTACTCTGGCCCGGTCAGCTCCTGGCCGAAAGTGGAAAGCCCGAAGCCGCGGTGGACGCACTGGGGAAGTATGCCCCCGGGCCGCGATGCCCTGTCCGCCACCACAATGTCCCGGCAGCCCGCGCTCCACGCGCCCTCCGCCGCGGCCAGTCCCGCGGCTCCGGCCCCCACTATAAGAAGCTCACAGTGTTCCATGGCGGCCTCCCAGTATGACGGAGCCCGGGCCGTCTTTTGTAACGCGGCTGACATCAATGCCCAGCTCACGGGCCAGCAGCGCTGTCAGCTCCTGCTGACACCGCCCGCCCTGACACCGGCCCATGGCGGCGCCGGTGCGGCGCTTTATCCCGTCCACCGTGACGGCGCCCCGGCGGATGGCTTCCAGTATTTCCGCTTTGGTTATATCCTCGCAGTGACATATCACCTCACCGTAGTCCGGGTCTGAGGCGATAAGGTTTTTTCTTTGCTCAAGGCTCATGCCGTGGGCTCTTTTTATACCTGTTCTTATCGGACAAAAGGAGCTGTTGATATCAGCTCCCAGATACTCTGCCGCCTTTTCCGCTCCGCAGATGCCCAGCTCCTGAGCGCAGGTCATGCCCGGAGTTTTAATGCCGATGAAGCTCCAAAAGCCCTCGCCGGGGTTTTCTATGACGAAGCTGCCCATGCCGCGGCCATCCGGCCTGACTGAATTTGGCCGCACCGCGGCAAAGGAGCGGATGACCATATCCATACTGAGCCCGGGGAGGATTTTGCCAGTCTGCTCCATTATAAAAGAAAGCCCCTTGGGGTCGGTGGCGTAATCGGCGGTGTTTTCCCGCTCTGACGGCCCCAGCAGCAGACTTCCGTCCACGGTGGGTACGGCTGAAAAGCCCCGCCCATACTCCGGCTCGTACTGAATGATGTGGGCAGGCGCGTTTTCCGCGGCCTTGTCCAGCACCAGATAATCCCCCGCGGTGGCGGCGATACGAACGGATGGAGGGAACAGCAGCTCCTGTATTTTGTCCGCGAAAAGTCCGGCGCAGTTTATCACCGCCCGGCAGGAAAAAGACCCCCGGCTGGTGTGAACAATATAGCCGCCCTGAGCGCGGGAAATGCCCGTGACGGAGGTATTCATATATGCCTTCGCGCCGTTGGCAAGGGCGTTTTCACAGGCGGCAAGCCCCAGCTCCCAGGGATCGACCGTTCCCGCGCCGGGGGAGTACAGGGCGCTTGAAACGCCCCACGCCAGCGCCGGCTCCAGCGCCAACGCCGCTTCGCCGGAGAGCAGCTGCAGGTCGTTGACGCCGTTTTTGAAGCCCTGATGAAGCTTCCGGCGCAGCACGCCGTCCGCTTTTGGCCCATAGCTCACCATCAGCGAGCCGCAGCGGGAAAAGCGCACGCCAAGCTCGTCACACAGCGCGCCAAACCCCGCGCCGGCCCGGACGGTCATTTCCGCTTTCAGCGAGCCGGGCTCGTTATCGTAGCCCGGATATACTATTGCCGTGTTGGCCCGGGATATGCCGCTGCACACGTCCGCCCGGGCTTCCAGCAGCACGGCGGACAGCTTCCAGCGCATAAGATTTCTGGCCGCGAAGCAGCCCAGAAGTCCGCCGCCGATGACGGCCACATCGAAGGCGGGCATCTCAGTCAAGGTCGATGAGCTGGCCGGGGCGGTCAAGGGTATAGCCGCCCATGGCCGATATGCGCCGGGCAAATTCATCGCTTTTCAGGGCGGCGATCAGCCGGCGGACATTTTCACTTTCCCAGGCGGATTGGGGTATGAGCAGGTCATACTCCTCCACGCAGATGGGCAGAAAGTCCAGACCGTAAAGCTTGGCCGCGGAAAAAATGCCCATGCCCGCGTCGGCGGAGCCGCTTTGTATCTGCACAGCCACGGAGTTGTGGGTCAGCTCCTCCCGGCCATAGCCGTATATAGCCGCCGGGTCCACGCCCTCCCGGGCGCAGAGATAATCCGTCAAAATGCGGGTGCCGGAGCCCTTCTGCCGGTTCACATAGCGCAGCCCCGCCCGGGCGATGTCGGCGAAGCGCTCTATACCCAGCGGATTGCCCTTTTGCAGCATCAGCCCCTGACTGCGCCCAACGCAGCGCACAAGAAAAACGCCGCCCTGAGGGAAATATTTTTTGATATAGCTGCGGTTATACTCGCCGGTCTTTTCGTCCAGCAGGTGGATGCCCGCCGCGTGGGCTTCGCCCCGGCGCACGGCCATGATGCCGCCCATGGAGCCCACATGGGTGGAGCTGACGAAAAGGCTTCGGTCGGCAGTGTGTATAATATCAGAAAGCTCGTCCAGCAGCGGGTCGTGGCTGCCGGTGATAACAAGGGTGTTGCTGAGCTTCTCTTTTGAGTTGAGCAGCCGCACCGAGACCTCCTCGCCGGACTGATAGCCCTCAGTGCCCTGGGGAACCTCAAGAATTCCGTCGGCCTTCATAAAAGAGGAGACTACGCCGCTGCCTCTTGCCAGAGGGGTGGCCATGAGACGCCCGTCCACATAGCCCATGCGCACTCGCACATATTCCTGATATTTAAGGCCCGAGACCACCGGACGGGTCAGCGTGGCCTCGGCGCTTGCCTTTGCGCTGTCTTCCACGCCGAACCAATAGTCTATCAGCGGCCTGAGCAGCTCCTCAATAACGATGATGCCGGAAACGGGATAGCCCGGCACGCCCAAAACCGGCGCGGCGCCTACAACACCAAGAATGGCAGGCTTGCCCGGCTTTATGGCCACGCCGTGATACAACACCTCTCCCAGCTCCCGTATGGCCTGGGTGGAATAATCGTCCCGCCCGGCGGAGGAGCCGGCGTTCAAGATGACCATGTCGCACTCCGCCGCGGCCTTTGCCACCGCGCCCCGGATGGCGTCCAGCTTGTCACGCACAATGGGGTAGACCCGCGGTATGGCGCCCCAGTCGGAAAGCATGGCGGAAAAAATGGAGGAGTTGAATTCAAGTATGTCCCCGGGTCTGGGGTCGCTGCAGGGGAGAACAAGCTCGTCGCCGGTGGGAATAATGCCCACCACGGGCTTTTTTATCACCTCCAGCTCCAAAACGCCCCCGGCGATCATGGCGCCGATGGCGGCGGGGGTGACAGGGGTGTATCCGGGCAATATCATTTCACCGGCACACACATCCTCGCCTATCTGGCGGATGTGCTGCCAGGGCGCGGCGGCGGAGCGGATGGTTATGCTCCCGTCGTCGTTTTTTACGATATCCTCCACCATGATGACAGCGTCCCGGCCCTCGGGCACGGGGTCACCGGTGTCCACCACGTCAAACTGCTCCGGCGTGAGCGTTATGGGCGTGGTCTCCGTTGCGCCGAAGCTGTCAATAGCGTTGAGAGCCACGCCGTCCATGGCGCTGGCGGCGTAATGGGGCGCGTTGATGTTGGCATAGACCGCCCCGGCGGTCAGGCGTCCGCAGGAGTTTTGCACCCCCACGGTTTCGTGACGCCCGGCAAAGCCCTTGCTTTTCAAAAGCTCCAGATAGTCCTTGCGCGCCTTGTCCAGCGGCACATTGGTCAGATATTCAAAGCCCATTGATATCACCTTTCTTAAGGAAACTCCCTGTTTTAAAAAGGGGACGGCGCATAGCGCCGGACAGGATTCAGCTAAGGAAAACCTTTATTTCCGCACCCTTGGCCAGACCCTCGCAGTTCCGGTCGATGACGAAAAAGCCGTCAGCCCCGGCGAGCTGGGTTATCAGCCCGGATTTTGACCGGATGGGAACGGCCATAAGCCGCCCCTCCGCCTTTTCAAGACAGCAGGCGTTGACCTGGGCTCTGCCGTGATTGGCGCTGACGCTCTCAGTGAGCTCGGCGGTCACGGCATACTCAGTTGTTTCGCGGTTCATCAGCCGCCCCAACAGGGGCAGCACAAAAAGCCGGGCCACAAAAAAGGCGGCCACAGGATGCCCGGGCAGCCCGATAAGGGGCTTGCTGCCCACCTTGCCCATGATGGTGGGCTTGCCGGGCTTTATGGCGATGCCGTGGAGCAGCAGCTCGCCCACGCTCTCTATGATGCGGCACACCGCATCCTTCACGCCCACGCTGCTGCCGCCGGAAACGATGACCACGTCGCACTCCTCCGCGGCCCGCAGCAGCGTTTCCCGCAGCAGCGCCTCGTCGTCCGCAATAATGCCGTAATCCACCCCCTGAGCGCCAAAGCCCGTCAGCAGCGCCGTCAGCAGCGGAGAATTAACATCCCGCACCTGACCCGCCCCCGGCGTCTGCTCCGGCGGCACCAGCTCATCTCCGGTGGAGATAACGGCCACCCTGAGCCTTTTTGCCACCGGCACCCGGGTCATTCCGATAGCGGCCAGAGCGCCGATGTCCGGCGGGGACAGCAGCCGGCCAGAGCTTAAGATAATTTTGCCGGGGTGCACGTCGTCGCCCCGGAATATGACGTTCAGACCCGGCACGCCCGGCTTCATGACGCCCACGGTGCCGTCGCCGTAGTTTTCCGTGTATTCAAGCATCACGGCACAGTCCGCCCCCGCCGGCAGAGCCCCGCCGGTGGGCACATATACGCATTGGCCCGCGGGCAGCGCGCCCCCGGCGGCAGAGCCCATCAGCACCTCGCCCGCCACCGGCAGGATAGCCGGTATGGCGTCTGAACAGCCGAAAGTATCGGAAGCCCGCAGGGCGTAGCCGTCCACCGTGGAGCGGTCAAAATCAGGCACATACTCCGTGGCCGCCACATCCTCCGCCAGCACCCGGCCCAGCGCCTTGCCCAGGGGCACAAGCTCCGTGAAATCCTTTAAGGGCGAAAATTCCGTATTAACAAGTTCCAACACCTCGTCAGGCGTTTTTACCTGAAGCATGGCTTACACCTCCGCAATTATCCTGCCGGTATCCCGGTAATCGTTCCCGGTGAAATGGCTTATCTCTTTTATAAAGGTCTCTGAGCGCAAAATCCGCAGGAGAGTTTCTCCCGCGGCAGTTTCAAGAAACTGCCGGCGCACGGCAAGGTCGAAGCGCTCCTCCAAAAGGGGGATGAAGCAAAGCCCGTCGATCTGTCTTGAGACCCGCTCGGTGCCGATGGCAAGATCGGCCTCGCCGCCGGCAATGGCCGCGGCCATGGTAAGGTGGGAGCTCATTTCCCGCTCATAGCCCGCCACCGTTCCGGCCTCAAGCCCCATTCTGTGCAGCTGACCGTCCAGCAAAATGCGGGCGCTGGAGCCCGCGCCCCGGTTGAGAATTGTAACGTCCCGCCGGGCAAGATCCCGCCAGCCCCGTATCTCCTTGGGGTTGCCCTCGGCCACATAAAAGCCCTGCATACGGTAGGAAATGTTGATGAGCGCCGCGGGTATGCCGGGCACCAGCTTTTTCAAAAACGGGGTGTTGAAGGTCTTTTCCTCAGAGTCGTACAGATGGCAGGCCGCCGCGTCCGTTTTGCCCTCATAAAGGGCCAGAAGCCCCTCAAAACTGTTCAGATAGCAGCGCCGGGCGTTTACGCCGCTCTGGTGCATATAGTTGGAAATAATATCCAGCACCACGTCCTGCCCGGAGAGCACCGGCCCGTCGCTGTCGGGGGTCTGAGGATGCAAAAGACGGCTGCTGACTTCAACTGTGCGCACGGGCTGAACGCTCTGCTCGTGGCGGGAGCGGGCGATGTAGGCGTCCACGTCGTCCTGGGTGAAGCGCACCTTGCGCCCGATCTTATAGGAGTTGATCTCGCCCCGGCGAATCAGCACATAAATGGTGGATTTGCTCACATGGAGGATGTCTGCCACCTCCTGGGCGGAAATTGACTTATTCTGCGACATAATCCGGCTCCCTCCTCATAAGATCTGGGTTTATTTTATTATTATATCTTTTTCATATATTCAAAACAAGTCCCCGCCCGCCGCAAACAATGTGCCGTTTCGTATAGTTTCATATCGTTTCGTACATATAAAGCCCTCCGCTTTCACGCGGTTCGTCGCAGTTCACATCAGTTCGCGCGGGAATACGGCCAAAAGCTTGAGACAGGGGACGCCTTAAAATATAATGTAATCATTATTATACCCGGCAGACACGGAACATCGGAATGTATGAAAATCTATTTGCAGGAGGAATTATAATGAGCGGTGCATATTATGAGAAAATAGCACGCATAAACCTTACCACGGGAGAGATAAAAACAGAGCCTCTGGATCTGGATATGGCTCACAAGTTCATCGGCGGCCGCGGTCTTGGCACCAAGATACTTTATGACGAGGGCGCTGCCACTGTCGATCCGCTGTCCCCGGACAACAAGCTTGTGTATATTACCGGCCCCATGACCGGCTCCGCCACACCGTCTTCAGGCCGCTACATGGTCGTGACCAAGTCCCCCCTCACCGGCATGATCGCCTGCGCCAACTCCGGCGGCATCTGGGGCGCAAAGCTGAAGTTTGCCGGCTGGGACGCCCTGATAGTTGAAGGCAAGGCTCCGGAATGGACCTACATAAACATCGAGGACGACAAGATAGAGCTTCTGGACGCCAGAGAGTATCTGGGCGTAATGAGCGAAGAAATGGACGAGAAGCTGAAAGCCAAATACGGTGAGCAGGCCTCTGTTCTCAGCATCGGCCCCGCCGGCGAAAATCAGGTTCTGCTTGCATCCATCATGAACGACAAGGACCGCGCAGCCGGACGCTCCGGCGTGGGCGCTGTCATGGGCAGCAAAAACCTTAAGGCCATCGTGGTCAAGGCAAACCGCAGACAGCTGGACAACATCGCCGATGTGGACGCTCTGAAGGAAGCCACAAAGCGCAGCCTGAAGATTCTGGCTGACAACGGCGTTACCGGCCAGGGCCTGCGCTCTTACGGCACGGCTGTTCTGGTAAACATCATCAACAACATCGGCTCCTTCCCCACCAAAAACTGGCAGGAGAGCTATTATCCCAATGCCGACGCCATTTCCGGCGAGACGCTGGCGGAAAAGTATCTTGTGAAGGCCGGCGCCTGCTATCGCTGCCCCATCGCCTGCGGGCGTATCATCAGCCACGACGGCAAGACCGTCGGCGGCCCTGAGTACGAGCCTCTGTGGGCCTACGGCGGAGACGTCGGCAACGACGATCTGCACGTTATCGACGAGTGCAACCGGCTGTGCAACGAGTACGGACTTGACGCCATCGGCGTTCCCTGCACCATCGCCGCCGCCATGGAGCTTTATCAGCGCGGCTACATCAAGGAAGACGAGTGCGGCGGCGTTCCCCTGACCTGGGGCAGCACGGAAGCGCTTATTGAGTGGACAAAGAGAATGGGCGCCCCCAAGACCAAGCTTGAGCGGCTCATGTCCTCCGGCTCCGCCCGTCTTTGTGAGGCCTACGGCCATCCCGAGTATTCCATGAGCGTCAAAAAGCAGGAGATCCCCGCCTACGACGCCCGGGGCATTCAGGGCATAGGCATCAACTACGCCACCGCCAACTGCGGCGCGGCCCATGTGCGCGGCTATATGATAAGCCCCGAGGTTCTGGGTCTGCCCGAGCAGCTTGACCGCACCGTGACCGAAGGCAAGGCCGGCTGGACAAAGATTTTCCAGGATCTGACCGCTGTCATCGATTCAATGGGCAACTGCCTGTTCACCTCCTTCGCGCTGGGCGCACCGGAGTATGCCGATATGCTCAATGCCGCTACCGGCACCACATGGAGCGTGGAGCAGCTGCTGGAGATAGGCGACAGGATATACAACATCGAGCGTATGTTCAACAAGGCCGCCGGCATGAAGCCGGAGGACGACCGCCTGCCCAAGCGTCTGCTGACTGAGCCCATCGCTGACGGGCCGTCCAAGGGTATGCTCTCCAAGCTGCCGCTGACGCTGCCTGAGTACTATCAGGCCCGGGGCTGGGTCAACGCTTTCCCCACGGACGAGACTTTGAAGAAGCTCGGCCTTGACGAGTGCATAGGAAAGTAAATATAATACATAATAAGGGGAGGCGTCTCGCCTCCCCTTATTCTTTTTAGGATGTGATAGCATGATAGAGGTCCGTCTTTTTGCCACGCTGCGGGATGGCCGGGGAAAGATCGTCATGATGGAGCCCGGCGCTGTCCGCTCCGCCGGCGATATTCTCACGGCGCTGAACATTCCCGCGGAGGAGGTCGCCATTCTGCTGATAAACGGCTTCCACTCAAAGCCGGAAGATAAGGTGAGCGACGCGGACGTGGTGGCTCTGTTCCCGCCGGTGGGAGGTGGCTGAAAATGGAGGAGCGCTACATAAGAAATATGGGCTCTCTCACCAAGAGCGAATTTCTTGCCCTGCGGGGCAAAAGAGCCTTTGTGGCCGGCTGCGGCGGTCTGGGCGGATATATCATCGAAATGCTGCTGCGGATGGGCATCGGCGGAATTACCGCCGCTGACGGGGATTCTTTTGAGGCCTCCAACCTGAACCGCCAGCTTTTGTCGGTTCCCGGAGCGTTGGGGGAGGGCAAAGCCGCGGCTGCCGCCGCCCGGGCCGCCCTTGTCAATCCCCAGGTGTCCTTCCGGGCTGTTTCGGAATTTATCACGGCGGAAAACGCGCTGGAGCTTATCGCCGGCTCAGACGTGGTGATGGACGCCCTTGACAGCATAGAAGGGCGCAGAATCCTTTCCCGCGCCTGTGGGCAGGCGGGCATTCCGCTGATACACGGCGCCGTGGACGGCTGGACGGCTCAGGCCGCCATATCCGCCCCCGGGGACGGCCTTATGGAAACGCTGTATCCCAAGGGCGCGGAGCTTAAAAGCAAATCCACCCTCTCCTTCACGCCGCCCTTCTGCGCCGCGATGCAGACCGCGCTGTGCGTCAGGCTGCTTTGCGGAAGACCGGTGCAGACCGGGCAGATATATTACGCCGACCTTATGGACATGGAATTTGGTTCCATCCTCTGAAATAAGCCGCTGTACGGCTATCAGTGCCTGTTCTCCAAAGAGAAAAGGCACTGATAGCTTTTTTTTCAGCCACAAAGCACCAACTTTTGGCTATTTTTACCTGTCAGACAGCAATTTCTATCCCCCCGGGAGGCTTGCGGCGGCATTGGCCGGATGCTAAAATGAGCCTGCAAATAAAATAACAAATGTTTATGCCTGAAGACATAGTGTGGGGCAGAAGTCCCAACAGATGGTATTTTGCATTTTATCGGGGGGCAACCTGAAATATTACATACCGGGGAGAAAGATATGAAAAGAAATACGGTTAAGAGACTGAGCCTTGTGCTCAGCGCCATGCTGCTGCTGACGCTGCTGTCGGCCTGCGGCGGGGGAAAAGCCGGCGCGGGGACTGCCGACGCCGACAAGAGCAACACACTTGTTTACGGCGCGGAATTCATGGACGAGCAATTCAACCCCATACTGGACACCTCCACCTGCGGAACCATGCTTTTTCGGGGTCTGATGGCCACCGATGAAAACTGCCAGACCCAGTGCGATATAGCTACCGATTATAAGATAAGCGACGATCTTTTGACATATACCTTCAACATCCGCCCGGACGTGAAATTCCACGACGGAAGCACCCTGACGGCGGACGACGTGGTGTTCACCATAAAAAGCGTTATGGACGAAAAGGTAAACTCCGCCCTGCGTGAGGACTTCGCCCTTGTGGACACGGTGGAAAAAACCAGCGACACCAGCCTTGTCATCACCCTTAAGGAGCCCTTCCCCGCGCTGCTGGACAAGCTGACCATCGGCATTGTGCCCGCCCACTGCTTTGAAGGCAAGGATATAAACACAGCGGATTTCAACACAAACCCCATCGGCTGCGGCCCGTATAAATTCGTTTCCCTTGACGTGGGCTCAAAGGTTACGCTCACCCGTTTCGACGACTATTACGGCAACAAGGCCAAAATAAAGAATATAGTCTATCTCTATCTGCCAGACTACAACACCCGGGCCCTGCAGCTTTCCACCGGCGAGATCGACCTTGCCTATGTGGAGCCCAGTCAGGCCTCCCAGCTGGACGCCGGCGAAAACACCACCGTTTATAAGATCCCCACCGCGGATTACCGCTGCGTCATGTTCAACTTTGACGTCACCCATCTTTTTGACGATGTGAACGTCCGTCAGGCCATATGCTATGCCACCGACAGGGACGCCGTGGTGAATTCCATCGTTCACGGCTTCGGCGAGGCGGCCTATTCGCCCCTGCAGCTCAACAAGTATCTGAACAAGGACGTGGAGAAATATTCCTACGACACCGCAAAGGCCCAGAGCCTTCTTGACAAAGCAGGCTGGAAGGATTCCGACGGCGACGGCGTGCGGGATAAAAACGGCGCAAAGCTG
>CAZLIJ010000035.1:0-8902 GCA_964559305.1 uncultured Oscillospiraceae bacterium
GAAAAAGATGAAGACCAATGAGGGCGAAGTTCCGCAATATTATGTGGAGCACAGCCACGAAGCTATCATCAACCCCACCGAATGGGACATGGTGCAAGCGGAAATTGCCCGCCGAAAGTCACTCGGAAGAGCCTACAGCGGCAACAGCGTGTTTTCATCCAAGTTGGTCTGCGGTGACTGCGGCGGCTTCTTTGGGCAAAAGGTGTGGCATTCCACTGATGCCTACCGCAAGGTGATATGGCGCTGCAACAGCAAGTTCAAGGGCGATAAAAAATGTGCCACACCTCATCTGGACGCTGAAACCATACAGCAGAAATTCTTAATTGCCTACAACCGTCTCATGGAAAGCAGGGACAGCGTTGTCAGAGATTGCGAGTTGATGCGGGCGGTGCTTTCCGACTGCACGGTGCTGGATGCCGAAATTGACAGGCTGACAGAGGAAATTATCGTTGTTGCCGAACTCGTCAAAACCTGCGTGAAAGAGAACGCTTCGGCGGCGCAGTCCCAAGAGGACTACACAAAAAAGTATGACGCACTGGTCAAACGGTACGAAAAAGCCACCAAGCGGGTTGACGAACTGAGCGCCGAGCGGACGCAGAAGCAAGACCGCGACCGTGAACTTTGGCTTTTCATCCAGTCCATAAAAGAACAGCCCCTCGTCCTCGAAGAATGGAACGAAAGGCTGTGGGTCGGGCTGCTTGATAAAGCTACCGTTTTCCATGATGGCAGGATGGTATTTGAGTTCAAGAACGGCACGGAGATTGAGGTTGAGCTGTAAGGCTTGATCTCATTTTTTATCATTTGCACCCCCTTAAACGAAAAAATGCACCCCCCTCCGAGATTTTGCACCCCCTCCCATAAATCGTTCTGCGAGGGTATGGAAAACGGCAAACTTGCTCGGCGGCAGGGTACATTTTTTATGTTGGCAAGACGGCGTCACAAGTCAAGAAACGCAAAAAAGCCCGTAAACACAGGCTTTCCGGGCATAAAATAAGAACGCTAATGTTGACACGTACTGTATCAATATTAGCGTTCTTATATGGTGGAGGTGAGGGGAGTTGAACCCCTGTCCGAAAGCACTTCCTCAGAAACTTCTCCGGGCGCAGGCGATTGTTTAAATTTCCCTATGCCAGACGCAGATCGTCATGCTTGAGGCTTCGGTAGCTTCATTATGCGTGGTGCGCTCAAAGCTTTGCGCACTCACGGACGCCGCTAATCGACGCCGCACACCCGGGCCGCGGCACTCCCGGGGGCGACGCTCACTGCTTAAGCAGCGAGAAGAACAGTATCGTTGTTGTTCTTTAATTTATAGTTGCCCGTTTTTTGGATGACAGGCGCATCCGCCCGCTATTTCTGCCTCTGTACCCCCGTCGAAACCGGTACACCCCCACGTCGCCGCAAGCTGCGTATCGCTTGCTTCGGTGCAAGCGCCAAAGCTCGTTCGCTCCGCTGCGGCTCCTTACCCGAATGTGACCCATTCCATTGGGCTCCCATTCGGTTTTAGACGTGAGTTACGTCCGCAAGCTGCGTATCGCTTGCTTCGGCGCAAGCGCCAAAGCTCGTTCGCTCCGCTGCGGCTCCTTACCCGAATGTGACCCATTCCATTGGGCTCCCATTCGGTTTTAGACGTGAGTTACGTCCGCAAGCTGCGTATCGCTTGCTTCGGCGCAAGCGCCAAAGCTCGTTCGCTCCGCTGCGGCTCCTTAACCGAATGTGACCCATTTCATTGGGCTCCCATTCCGTTTTAGACGATGGACGATGGACGTTAGACGATTGATGCTGGCTGTGTGTGCTGGTAGTTTGACGACGGTCAGCGTAATTTGTTTCCTCAGTCCTTTTTGGGTTCGGGATAATCCTCACCGAAGGTATCCACAGTGACTTTTTTCATTTTCTGGGGAGCCTTGGGCTTGTCGTTATAATCCGCCGCCGCGTTAGCTATGCGATCCACAACATCCATACCCTCTGTGACCATGCCGAAAGAGGCGTACTGGCCGTCCAGATGCGGGGCGTTGTCGTGCATGATGAAAAACTGGCTGCCGGCGGAATTGGGCGCCATGGTGCGTGCCATGGACAGCACGCCGCGGCTGTGCTTAAGGCTGTTTTTGAAGCCGTTGCCGGTGAATTCGCCCTTGATGCAGTATCCCGGGCCGCCCACGCCGGTGCCCTGGGGGTCGCCGCCCTGGATCATAAAGCCGGGGATGACGCGGTGGAAAATCACACCGTCATAAAAGCCCTTTTTGATAAGAGATACGAAGTTATTCACTGTGTTGGGCGCGATCTCGGGATAAAGCTCCGCTTTTATCACGCCGCCGTCTTCCATTTCGATGGTAACTATTGGATTACTCATTACGCGTTTCTCTCCTTAAGTGTTCTGTCAATATCACGCCGGGCGTCCTTTTTGGCGTCGGCATCGCGCTTGTCATAAAGCTTTTTGCCCTTGCACACGCCCACTTCCACCTTCACTCTTGAATCCTTAAAGTACAGCGAAAGCGGTATAAGGGCTATGCCCTGCTGCATCACCTGGGCGTTGAGCTTTGCTATCTCCCGCCGGTGCATCAGCAGCCTGCGGGGTCTGACGGGATCGCGGTTGAAAATGTTTCCCTTTTCATAGGGGCTGATGTGCAGACCTCTGACATAGATCTCCCCGTTTTTAACGGCACAGTAGGCGTCCTTAAGGTTGGCCCCGCCGTCCCTGACAGATTTGACCTCTGTTCCGGCAAGCTCGATGCCGGCCTCGTACCGCTCCAGCACGAAATATTCGTGAAAAGCCTTGCGGTTTGATGTGATCTCCTTGACGCCCTGCGGCCTTGGCGACATCGCGTTCACCCCTTTCCTTGGAAGCCTTTTAATTCTACCACACGCGGGTGAAAAATAAAAGAGTATTTTGCCCGGGGTTTTCATGCCCCCCGGCAGTCCCCGTCCTCCGCCCTTACATAGCGGGCATACTCATAATCAGAGTTTTCCGCCGTCCGCATTTTCATGGCCTGATAGCAGCGGTCCCGAAGCATCTTTTGATTTTCTCGGGACGTGAGAGCGGGATCGGCGTAAAACGGCCCGTCAATATAGCTTATCACTCTGGGGCGGCGGAAAAAGGCGCGTTTCGTATAGCAGTTTGTCAGCGCGTACACCGGGTTGCCGTCCATGGCCGGAAAGCGGAATGAATTATCCGGGAAGGGGCGAATATCCGTATAGTACGGCCATATATGGGCCTCGGGGAAAATCGTCACCATCCCCCGGTGCTTTTCCCTGTATTGTATGCACTTCACCATTTCCCGGGTCTGAGATATGCTGGAGCCCATGGGGATGGCGCCGGCCATCTCCACTATATTGTTCAGGCCCGGTATGGACATTGCGTCCGGGCCGACGACAATATAATTATGCTTGTGCCAGCAGGCCAGATTTGGGCAGAACGCATCCAGCAGGTAGCCGGTATGGTTTGAATAGAGATACGCTCCGCTGGCTCTGGCGGCCTTAAATGCCCTTCTGCCCCTGAATCGCTGACCGTGGGCGATCTTCACATATAGAAATATAATGGGCTGAACAATTATTCTGTACAGCACGAATTCGATTGTGCGCCAAAGTGGGTTCCTGTGGACATAGCGGTATTTTTCCCGCAGCGGCTTTGTGTGTATCCTGCCGCCGGTTTTTGCGAAATCGTCCCGCAGCTCGTCTTTATAGTAGTATGTCTTTTTCATATCCCGCTCCGTGCGTATTTCATTCTCTTTATACTTTCCGACTTCATTATGAAAATGATGCACAAAATTCCTCTATTTTATATGGTTATAATACCGAGATAAAATTAGACCATTATTAATTTAAGTCAAAAAACGCTATCTTGCCTTGAGGCGCGCTTTGTGCTACAATCCACAAAGAGGTGAACGCCATGACAAATGACAACAATATTCCCCCACTGGACGAGCAGACCGGAGACGTATTCACTATCAAAAAGGACGAGCTCTGGTACGACGGCGAAGGCGATCTTCTTGACACTGCCGAAGGCCGCGCCAAGTTCTGCCGTCTGAATGAAACATCCATCTTCCGCAAGGACGACCCCGATATGTGGAACAGCAAGATCTGGGTGTATAACATCCAGAACCAGGGTCTGACCGTGAAAAAGCGCAGCCGTGCCGACACCACGCTTTTTGAGTGCATCGAGTACGACGCCGACGGCAAGGAGATAAACAAATTCTTCGACCCGTATGAATAAATAAATTCCCGCCTTTCGGCGGGAATTTATTTATTCATACCTCAACAATGCCGGTCAGTTCACAGGGGGCGGCGATAATTTTTTCAGCTCCGGCGGCCATAAGCGTTTCCCTGTCCCGAAAGCCCCAGCACACCGAAACGCAGTCAAGACCCGCGTTTTTTGCCGTGGCCACGTCCACCTCTGAATCGCCCACATATACGGCGTCTTCTGCTTTAGCGCCCATGTTGGCAAGCGCCGCCAGCACAGTGTCCGGCGCGGGCTTGCGCCGGACGCCGTTGCCCTCCCCCACCGCGCTCTCCAAAAGTCCCGGGAAATGTGCCTCCGCCAGCGATCTCACCGCCGCGTCCGGCTTATTTGACACCACAGCCAGTTTGCAGCCCCGTTTTTTCAGCTGCTTCATGGCTTCCGTAACGCCGTCATAGGGTCTGGTCTTTACATCGCAGTGGGTATCGTAATCGGCGCGATAGTCCTTGAGCACGCTGTCCGTTTCTTCCCTGCCGCACTCAGCCGGCACGGCCAGCTTTATAAGCCTTGCCGAGCCGTTTCCCACGAATTGACGCACTTCCTCGGGCGTTCTGGGGGGCATTCCGTGTTTTTTCAGGGCGCGGTTAAGCGCGTCGCGAATATCATCAAGAGTGTTTAGCAGCGTTCCGTCCAGATCAAACAGCACCACCGAATATTTCATGGCTTTCTCCCTTTTCGACAATTTTTATCAGCGGATATCAATATAATATTATTCTGAAGAAATTACAAGCTCGTACACATTTGCCAAATCAAAAAAAATGTGCTATAAATGGAGGAAGAATGCCCATACCACCGGGTTTTTTCATGCGGGGTGGTGAATTGGAACACATAATTCGATTATTGCGGGGAGACTGCAAATGCGAAAAACACTGTCTATTATATTATCGGGAGTACTTATGCTCTCTTGTCTGACCGCCTGCACCGGCAGCCCGGCTGCAAGCCAGACCGTTTATGACGCCGACATCACCGTATGGTATGTGGATGACGGCAGCCCTATGTGGGATAACTTTCTCTCCCTTGTGGCCGACTACAATGCCGGTGCCGGGGTGAAAGCCAAGGTCACTGTAACCGTAAAAGCCTTCGGCTCCGACCCGGAGCTTACCAAGGCTCTTGCTTCGGCGGGTTCCGCCGCCCCCTCCGCTGTTATCTGCGGGCTGGACGCCGCCGTATCCCTGTCCGGCAGCAGCATCCCCATATACACGGATACATATTTCACCTCCGTCAATACCTCCAGCCTTATCAGTGAGTATCTGGAGGCCGGCAGAGTGGACGGTAAGCTTGCGGCAGTTCCATTGGCTGCCGCGGCAAATGTGCTGATGGTGAACCGCTCTCTTGCCCAAAAGGTGCCGGATTACGACAAGTCCATATTCGACTCTCTGGAAAATGTCTGCGCCGCCGCGGCAAAATATGAGGACGCCACCAACGACCATTTCTTTACCGCGTCTTCCTTCACCAGTCTTTTCAACATCGCCCTTGCCCAGATGGGCGGGGAGTTCCACGCCCGCAAGGATCAGGATATTTCCAACGATAATTACGTCTATCTTTATAATCTGCTGGCGGAAGCCGCCTATGACGGCGGAGTGACCGTGACCGACGACGATCCGGCCAAGCTGGTGGCAGCGGGTGAGATGGCCTGCGCCTATGTAAGCACTGTTCAGGCCCTGACCGCTCTCAGCGGCTCTGACGGCGCGGGAATAGATTTCTATCCTCTGCCCGTGGTCAAAGACGGCGCCAAGCTCTACACCATGGAGCTTCAGGACTTCGTCATAACCGCTCCGGACGCCTCCCAGCAGGCGGCGGCAGCCGGCTTTATGACCTGGCTTCTGGGCAGCAGCCACGCGCTGACCAAGGACAGCGGCTATTTCCCCGCGGCGGAAAGCCTCAGTTCTTCGGCTATAAGCGGCAGCGGCACTGATTCTCCCGTGATGAAAGCTCTGGCTGCGGCGGTAAAAAAAGAGACTTCTCAGGGCTCTTTATATTTCCAGCCGGCCGATTCAGGGCGTTTTGCCCTGAATACGGAATTTGAAGCTTCTTTCCGTGATACTCTGGAAAACCTGAACTAAACTTAAATACGGGGCAGAAATGCCCCGGTTTTTTTACGCCCCATGATAACTGTCAATTGAAATTTGCGCTTTGTTATGTTATGTTATTATATAAACATAACTGCTTATAGGGCAAATAATATCTCAAGGGGTGGAATTCTATGGAAGGGTTCAAAATACTTGAAATCAAGGAAAGCGTATTCGCAAATAACGACCGCGAGGCCGACAAGCTGCGCCAGCAGCTCAAGAAGGATCACACCTTCCTGCTCAATCTCATGTCATCCCCCGGTTCCGGCAAGACCACCACGCTGAAAGCCACCATCGCCGCGCTGAAGGATGAAATGCGCATCGGCGTACTGGAGGCGGATATTGATTCCGATGTGGACGCCGCCACCATTGAAAAGACCGGCGCAAAGGTCATTCAGCTCCACACCGGCGGTATGTGCCATCTGGACGCGGGCATGACCGCTCAGGGTCTTGAGGGCATGGGCATAGATGATGTGGATCTGGCCATTCTGGAAAACGTGGGCAACCTTGTATGCCCCGCGGAATTTGACACCGGCGCCGTGAAAAACGCCATGATTCTCTCCGTTCCCGAAGGACACGACAAGCCCCTTAAATACCCGCTGATGTTCTCCATCTGCGACGTGCTGCTTATCAACAAGATAGACGTCATGCCCTACTTTGACTTTGACCTTGAGGCCTGCAAAAAGTACGCCACTAAGCTCAATCCCAACATAAAGATAATCCCCATCTCCGCCCGCACCGGCGAAGGAATAGACGAGTGGACCGACTGGCTGTGCCAGTCCGTCAGGGACTGGAACGAATAATGCGCAGATAAAAGTATCCCGGAAACCGCAATGCCCCTCCAACAAAGATGTTTATAACAAGAAGCGACGGAGATGATATGAACAATCATCTCCGTCGTTTTTCATTTTGCGCATTTTCCGCTTGCTTTTCGTGCTTCGATGGGAGGCCCCTCAATTTTGAAGTGAAACAGCGCTTTCATATATGCTGCCAAGTTGCTCCCACGCATCTTCAGCGCTGGGCGCAGTGATGCGGTAAACCCAAGGTTTGCAGTATAGATAGCCTGTATGCGTAATATACATTTTAACCGCTGGCATCGCGTTTTCATCGTAGAAGTACAAATCATAACCGGGCACATCCATCCCGGCGCCATCCGGAGTAAACCCACACCCTCTCACACTCACAGTTTGAAGAAAGCCTTGCAAAGCTTCCATCTCCGGCTGCCCGGCCTCAATTTGTGGGCACGCACTCTCATTGAGCGGCGGAGTCTCAGTAGTATTGTAGTGAATGGCGGCAATGCTGATACTCTCGTTTTTCAAAAAGGAACCTACACTTTTGCTTCGAAATGCGTATAGAATGGCTGCGATCAGGAAAACGCACACCAGCAATTTTATGATGGTCGCTTTTTTCATCAAAAAACTCCCCTCACTGAGTTGATAATTATGATCGGTCTGGCCTGTGCAAAACCGCCTGACTCCTACCAGCAAAGCTTGAGCGGGGGCAAAGGCCAGTTTCCCCATTGGCGTTGATAGCGTAACATGGACTGATGACTTAATGTGCCTATATGCCTTGTTCATACATCAACATTACATTTTTGCTCAATATATGCGTTTGTATGTACCCGATAACCGTTCGGCAGCCCCCATATAGCATTAAGCGACGCAAACACCACAAGGAACTGAGTTTTAAGAAATGCAACGGGCTTGGCGGGGCGCAGCAGCTTCCGGGATATCTTCTTTATACCGTGTGCCGCTCAAGCCTGCCGCCCAAACGGCTTAGTATCTCGTTTGCTATGGTTCCGGCCTGCTCTGCCACATCGCACACCGATATGCTCTCGTCCCCGGAGGAGCCGAATATGACGGCGGTATCGCCCTGGGCGATATCCTTAACGCCGGTGGCGTCCACAAGGGTCTGATCCATACATATCTTGCCCACTATTTTTGCCCGGCAGCCGTTTATCAGCACACTTCCCACGCCGTCTGAAAGGGCTCTGGGCAGGCCGTCGGCATATCCGACGGACAACGCGGCGATCACAGTCTCTCTTTCAGCGATGAAGGAAAGGCCGTAGCCCGCCCCCTCGCCGGGGTGGAGCGTCCTAACCGAGGACACCCTTGTTTTCAGCGACAGCGCCGGACGCAGCTCCACAGGGCATTTTTCGTTATCCTCTTTTGTGCTCAGTGTGCCGTACAAAGCGATGCCCACCCGGGCGTAATCCCCGCCCAGCTCGGGATAATTAATAAGTCCGTAGCTGCTCAGCAGGTGCTTTTTGGGGCATACGCAGCCCCGCTTTTTCAGTTCCTCCAGGGCCTTATCAAAGCGTTTTGCCTGAAGATAAGTAAAATCCATCTGGGGCTTATCCCGACTGTCGTCCGCGCAGAGATGGGTATACGCGCCCTCCACGCTGAGATTTTTCATGCTGAACATTCCGCAAAGCCTGTCTATGTCCTCGCAGCGCTCTCCCAGTCTGTGCATACCGGTGTCTATGCCCACATGAACTCTCAGCTTCTGCCCGTAGGCGTTCAGGGTGCAGGCGTAGTCATAGTCCACCACCGTCTGGATAAGGTCGAAGCGATACAGAAGATTCATAAGCTCCGGCGGGGTG
>CAZLIJ010000035.1:8912-11003 GCA_964559305.1 uncultured Oscillospiraceae bacterium
TCTTCACGTGGATGTTCACCGTCACCCCGGCCTCCACCGCGAAGCGGGAGAGGGCCTGGGCGTACTCGGTGGAGTACACGCACTGGGAGATGCGGTGCTTCGCCAGGGCCGCGGTCTCCTCCGGCGGGGTGTAGCCCAGCACAAGGATAGTGCCTTTTACGCCGTTTTGCCGCAGCTCCGCTCCCTCGGCGGCGGCGGCAACGCAAAACGCGGTCACGCCCAGCTCGTTCAGTTCCCTTGCCACCGCGGCGGCACCGTGGCCGTAAGCGTTGCCCTTCACCGCGGGCATGAGTCTGCAGCCCCGGGGCAAAAGAGAGTTGAGCGCGGCCACGTTGTGGCTCAGAGCGCCCATATCAAGTTCCGTCCATGCCCGGCCGCGCCGGGCTTCATCAGAATTCACCAGATCATTGCTCCTTTATGATAAAGCGCGGCGGCATTGTTACCACCGTGCAGTTGTCCGGCACGTCCGTGCTGACCACGGCGCCCGCGCCGATTTTGACGTTGTTCCCCACTTTGATGGCTCCAACCAGAATAGCACCGGCTCCGATAAGGCAATTATCCCCCACGATTGGGGCTTTGCCCCCCACTTCGCCGATAGTTACGTTCTGGTATATTCTGCAGCCGGAACCGATATGGGCATAGCGGGAGATATAAACGCCGTGTATTCCGTGGGGCAGAGAGGGCACGGCGTCGATAATGGCGCCGGGGCCGATATAGCCGCCGTGGCGGTGAGCCATACGGCAGAGTATAAAGGTCAGCCAGCGCTTCACAAAGCGGCTTTTTGTGTTTTCCCTGCGGCGAAAAAGCTTCCAGAAACGGCGCAGATCGTCGCCCTTGGAGTAATCGATCAGGGCTTCCCTGTTCATCTTGACACCGCCAGCTCTATGGAGCGGGTAAGAACCTCCTCAAAGGGCACGCCCACAGCTTTCATCATGCTGGGAAAGCGGCTGAACGGCGTAAAGCCGGGGATGGTGTTCACCTCGTTGAAAACAATTTTCCCCTCCGGCGTATAGAACATGTCCACCCGGGCAAAGCCCGCGCAGCCCAGCGCCTTGTATATGACCTTGGCGGTCTCCTTGAGCCGGTCGGACGCTTCCTTTGGAATGCGGGCTGGGACATGGATTTTTGACGTGATAAGGTTGTACTTTTCCTTGAAATCAAAAAATCCGCTGGCAAGCTCTATCTCGTCGATCTCGCCGGTGACAAACTCACTGTCGCCCATTACGGCGCAGCCCACCTCAAAGCCCGGAATGGCCTCCTCGGCTATGACCTCGCCGTCATACTTGAAAGCTTCCTCCACCGCTGCGGCAAAGTCCTTCGCCTCAGCCACTCTTGTCACGCCGAAGGAGGAGCCGGCCTTTATGGGCTTAACAAACATGGGATAGCCCAGCGCGTCGGCGCTTTTTTGTGCCTTATCCATGGGGCAGCCCTTTTCCAGCTTGAAGGACGCGGGAACGTTCACGCCCGCCGCCGCGGCCAGAATGTGGGCTCTGTCCTTGTCCATGCACAGCGCAGACGCCAAAGTGCCGCAGCCCACAAGGGGAACGCCTGCCAGCTCAAAAAGACCCTGCATGGTGCCGTCCTCGCCGTTTCTGCCGTGCAGCACGGGGAATGCGGCGTCAATATGGATCTTTTCCACGCCCTTTTCACCCAGCACCAGAAGCGTGCCCTCGCCTCTGTTGGGGCACATGGCAGCCGGTGTGCACTTGCCGCTCTGCAGCCACTTGTCATCCGCTATTTCCTGAACGGTGCCGGTATAGTGATACCATTTCCCGTCTTCGGTTATACCCACCATCACAGGGTTGAATCTGTTTTTATCAAGGCTCCCCAGCACGCCCGAGGAGGATTCCAGCGAAACCCAGTATTCAGATGAGCAGCCGCCGAAAAGCACCAGTACATTCAATTTCTTGTCCATATCCAAAACCTTTCTTTCTGAGAGTGGGAATATCATATGTTTACTATTCTATACCTGTCGTGGTCTGATGTGTTTTTAGATTTCTTAAGATTTTATTACTTATCTGTTAATAATGGGCGTTTTATGACTTTTCAGCGCATTTCTGCTGTTTTTTCAAAAAGCCCAGCTTGGTTTCC
>CAZLIJ010000036.1:0-10996 GCA_964559305.1 uncultured Oscillospiraceae bacterium
TCAGCTGCGCCGCCGCCGTATATAACGGCGACCTTATAGGCCTTGTGCCCCGTGAAAATGTGGACGGTACCTGCTTTGCAAAGCCCGACCGCGCCCCCAGGGAGATACTTTTTGCCGGCGCTTACAACATATGCCTTTCCACCGAGATGCTGTTTGCCTGCCACGCCGTGCGGGATCTTGCCGTGGCCGTGGAGCTGGGCGCAGATTCCGACGCCGTAGTGCCGCCCTCCGTGCGTCACTCTCTGGCCGGCGCCACCGTGGTGGCTCAGATGGCCTCCTTCCCCATGACAGCCTCCTCCCGCAGCGAAGCGGAGCTTACCGTGAAGTATCAGTCCAGACGACTTATCGCCGGACTTATCACCGCCTCCCCCAACAAGGGCGAATCCAGCACCGACAATGTTTATTCCGGCCTTTGCATGGTGTGCGAAAACGGCGTGATGCTGGCCGAGGAGGAGGAATCCCCCTGCATGGCCGTGACCGAGATAGACGTCAATTTCCTTGCGAATATGCGCATGAAGACGGGAAGTTTCGGCTCTGCCGACTACCCGCACTACGCCGCCTACTGGGGCTGCGAGGTCAGCGAGACCTCCCTTACCCGCTACTTCTCCAAGAACCCCCATCTGCCCGCTCTGGCGGCAGATATGCCCGCCTACTGCGAGCGCCTTATCGACATTCAGGTGTCCGGCCTTGTCAAGCGCATGGAATATGCCGGCCTTGACCACTGCGTGGTGGGCATTTCCGGCGGCGTGGATTCCACGCTGTGCGTGATGATATGCGCCCGGGCCGTCAAGCGCATGGGTCTGCCCTCCGAAAACGTGGTGGCCTGCACCATGCCCTGCTTCGGCACCACCTCCCGCACCAAATCAAACGCCATCGTGGTGGCCGAGCAGCTTGGCGCGGAGGTTCGCGTCATCGACATCGGCAACTCCGTGAACATGCACTTTGACGATATCGGCCACGCCAGAGACGATTACAGCATCGCCTTTGAAAACGCCCAGGCCCGTGAGCGCACCCAGATACTCATGGACGTGGCCAACGAGGTCAACGGTCTTGACGTAGGCACCGAGGATCTCAGCGAATTTGTGGACGGCTGGTGCACCTATAACGGCGACCACACCAGCATGTACGATGTGAACATGGGCATGACCAAGACCCAGGTGCGGGCCGTTGTGAAGCACATAGCCCAGAACACGCCCGACAAAATACTGGCCGACGCCCTTTGGGATGTGCTGGACTGCCCCGTAACGCCGGAGCTGCTGCCCGTGACCAACGACACCATTGAGCAGAAGAGCGAGGAAAACGTGGGCTCTTACAGCCTTCAGGACTTCTTCACCCACAAGATGCTCATCAGCGGCTTCACACCGGAAAAGACCTTCCGTCTTGCCAAGATCGCCTACGGCGACGAGTTTGATGACGAGGAGCTTATCAAGTGGCTCAAGAGCTACTGCCGCCGTCTATTCTCCCAGCAGTTCAAGCGTTCCTGCCTGATGGACGGCCCCGCGGTAGAAGCCTTCTCCGTGTCACCCCGCTGCGGCTTCCTTATTCCCTCCGACGGTATGGACAGCGTATATCTTGCCCAGATCGAGGAGCTTGAGCGTGAGCTGGGGCTGAAAGACTAAGGCGCATATTATGATTAACTGCCGCTCCCCACTGTATTGGGAAACGGCAGTTTTTTGTTGACTTTATCAGCGCAGCGCGATAATATCTGTGCATACTAATCCCCGGGAGGTAATACAATTGATACTTGCCTTAGATATCGGCAACACCCATATCGTGATGGGCTGCATCAAAAACGGTGAGATACGCGGCATAACCCGTTTTGCTACAAATACCCTGGCAACGGAGATCGAGTACGCCGTAAAGCTGGGCGAGATAATGGACTTTGAAGGCATAGACCGCCGGGGCTTTGAAGGGGCCATACTGTCCTCCGTGGTGCCGCCTGTCACCCGCTCCGTAAAAGCCGCCGTAAAGCGGCTCACCGGGATCAGCCCCATAGTGGTGGGCGCGGGAATCAAAACAGGCCTCAATATAAAGCTGGACGACCCCTCCCAGATGGGCGCCGATCTGGTGGCCGGCGCCGTGGGCGCTATCGCGGGCTACGGCGCGCCCCTTATCGTGCTGGATATGGGCACCGCCACCACAATTTCGGTCATTGGCCGGGACTCCGCCTTTTTGGGCGGCGCCATAGTGCCGGGCGTTAATCTTTCCATCAACGCTCTTGCCAGCAACACCTCGCTTTTGCAGTACGTCACAGTGGAAGCGCCAAAAAAATGTATCGGCACCAACACCGTGGACAGCATGAAAAGCGGCGCCGTATTCGGCAACGCCAGCATGATAGACGGCATGATAGACCGCATAGAGGAAGAGCTGGGCGAAAATGCCCCGGTTGTGGCCACCGGCGGCCTTGCCAGCTCCATCGCGCCCCATTGCCGGCACAAAATATTGTGCGATAACGACATCCTTATGAAGGGCCTGTGGATACTCTACGAAAAAAACAAGAAATGATTGAAAACAACAGCACGCCGCAAAACATGGTTTTGCGGCGTGCCCTTTTTTATTTCTTTATTTACTTTGCAAATTCCACGGCCTTGGTCTCGCGTATGACGTAGACCTTTATCTGGCCGGGATAGGTGAGCTCGTCCTCTATCTTCTTGGCGATGTCCCGGGCAAGCAGCACCATGTGATCCTCGTCCACATCCTCGGGCTTGACCATCACGCGGATCTCGCGGCCGGCCTGAATGGCGTAGCTCTCTGAAATCCCGGGGAAGGATTTGGAGATCTCCTCCAGTTTTTCAAGCCGCTTGACGTAGTTTTCGATATTCTCGCGTCTGGCGCCGGGGCGGGAAGCGGATATGGCGTCCGCCGCCTGAACGATGCAGGCGATGACGGTGTGAGCCTCCACGTCGCCGTGGTGGGCTTCTATGGCGTGCAACACGTCCTCGGGCTCCTTGAATTTGCGGGCCATTTCCACGCCTATGGTGACGTGGCTGCCCTCTACCTCGTGGTCGATGGCCTTGCCCAGATCGTGCAGCAGGCCCGCGCGCTTGGCCATGGTGATGTCCACGCCCAGCTCAGCTGCGATAAGGCCGGAAATCTGGGCCACCTCGATGGAGTGGCTCAGCACATTCTGACCGTAGCTTGTGCGGTATTTCATGCGGCCCAGCATCTTGATGATCTCAGGGTTCAGCCCGTGTACGTTGGTTTCAAACACAGCCCTCTCGCCCTCGGCCTTGATGGTGGCGCTGACCTCTTTCTGAGCCTTGGCGACCATTTCCTCGATACGGGCGGGATGAATACGGCCATCCTGAATGAGTTTTTCCAGAGCCAGACGGGCGACCTCCCTGCGAACAGGGTCAAAGCTGGAAACCGTGATGGTTTCCGGTGTGTCATCGATGATGAGATCGCAGCCGGTAAGCTGCTCGATAGAGCGAATATTCCGGCCTTCGCGGCCAATTATGCGGCCCTTCATCTCGTCGTTGGGGAGCTGTACGACAGAGACGGTGACTTCGCTGGCATGGTCGGCGGCGCAGCGCTGGATAGCGGTGGCGATGATCTCTCTTGCTTTCTCGTCCGCCTCGTCCTTGTACTGAGCCTCAACCTCCTTGACCGTCACGGCCATTTCGTGGGTCACTTCTGTGCGCAGGGAATCAATGAGGTAATTCTTAGCGTCTTCAATGGAGTAGCCGGAGATTTTTTCCAGCATATCCAGCTGGCTTTTCTTGATGCGGTTAACTTCCTCCTGCTGAGTTTCCACTGCGGCTATCTTGTTGGACAGGGTCTCGTTTTTCTTATCAAGGTTATCGGTCTTTTTGTCGAGATTTTCTTCCTTTTGCTGGAGCCTGCGCTCCTGTTTCTGGAGCTCAGTTCTGCGCTCCCTGACTTCCCGCTCATACTCGGAGCGGTTTCTGTGTATTTCTTCCTTTGCCTCCAAGAGAGTCTCTCTCTTTTTGTTTTCGGCATTCTTTATTGCTTCGTTAATAATTCGTTTGGCCTCGTCCTCAGCGCTGGAGATTTCTTTTTCGGAAACCTTTCTGCGATAGACTATTCCTGCTCCGAAGCCAACGATAAACAGAACAACAAATCCAATAATTGCCACCCAAACAGGCATTGACAAGTAAACACACCTCCATTCTTTAAGAATAATGCGGTGGTTTAGTTCTGAGATCTTTAGTTGTGATTTAGGTAAAAAACGGGCCATCAAGCGAACCCGTCATGGAGTTATAAACAATATTTATTCGAAGTTTCCCCATCTTCCTATAAATACAGTCGTATTATTTTATTCTTAAATTGATATTATGTCAAGCCGTTAATGCCAAAATGCCTTACAATATTGTAGACATATCGGGGCTTATAAAGTATAATTCAAATGAATTTATAACCTGGCAGGTTGTTGGAGGCTTTCAATGCTGACTTACATTTTCCCCGTGATCACGGCGGCAATAATAATACTTGTTTTTCTGGCCTGTCCAGCGCTGAAAAGCGCCGGACTGGAAGGGCCGGAAACAAGCTCCCGGCATTGCGGCAGAAAAGATTATATCGCCATGGCGGTCATCACGCTGATATACGCCGCGGTGGCTTTTTTTGCCCTTGGCAACACTCAGTCGCCCCAGTCCTTCAAGCAGTTTTCCCAGAGCGGCGATTCCGTAACCGTGGAGCTGGACGGGGGCGCCACAATATCAAACATCCGCTATTTTGCCGGGCTTAATTCCGGCAATTACAGCCTGCAATTCTCCGATGACGGCGTGAATTACACCGATGTGGGCACCCTTAACCAGACCTATTCCGATATTTTCAAGTGGTGCGACGCGGAGCTTTCCCAATACGACGACAGCCGGGTAAACTATATCCGTATTATTTCCAGCGACAACACTTATATGGGCGAGCTGGCCGTGTATGACGAGAGCGGCACAAAAATGTCTCTTGACCGCCTTAAATTCGGCTCCGACGCCGCCCGGCTTTTTGACGAGCAGGAGCTTGTTCCAGAGGGCATGAGCTACATGAACAGCTCTTACTTCGACGAGGTCTACCACGCCCGCACGGCCCTTGAAAACATCGAGGGCATCTACCCCTATGAGGTCTCCCATCCGCCTCTGGGCAAGCTTATACTGAGCCTTGGTATGCGCATGTTCGGCGTCACGCCCTTCGGCTGGCGCTTTATGGGCACTCTGTTCGGCGTATTGATGCTGCCTGCGCTGTACCTCTTCCTCAAAAAAATGTTCGGCGGTATATCCGTACCCGCCTGCGGCACGGTCATATTCGCCTTTGACTTCATGCACTTTGTGCAGACCCGCATCGCCACCATAGACACCTACGCCGTGTTTTTCACCATACTGATGTATCTTTTCATGTACCTGTACGTCACATCGGACAGGTGGAAATACCTGGCCCTCAGCGGTGTCTTCTTCGGCATAGGCGCCGCCAGCAAATGGACCTGCCTTTATGCCGGCGCGGGGCTGGGCGTCATCTGGCTTGCCCACTGGATATTAAAGGGGCGCGAATTTAGCTGGAAAGCGTTTCTAAAGAACTGCCTTTTCTGCGTTGTCTTTTTTGTGGTGATACCGGCGGCCATATACTACGCCAGCTATTACCCCTACGGCGCGGCAAGGGGTCTATCCGGCCCGGGTATGTACTTCACAAAGGAATATGCCGGCATAGTACTGGACAATCAGAAATTCATGTTCACCTATCACAACGGCGTCACGGCCACCCACCCCTATTCCTCCCGCTGGTATCAGTGGGTGCTGGACATAAGGCCAATTCTGTACTATCTCAGTTATCTGCCCGGCGAAAAGGTCAGCTCCTTCGGCGCGTGGCTCAACCCCATGCTGTGCTGGGGCGGGCTGCTGGCCATATTTGCCATGATATATCTTGCCCTGTTCCGCCGGGACCGGCGGGCGGGCTTTATCCTTGTGGGCTATCTTGCCCAGCTGGTGCCCTGGATGTTCATAACCCGCACCACCTTTGAGTATCACTACTTTGGCTGCACGATTTTTCTGACCATGGCGCTGTGCTATATATTCCAGCTCATGGGCCGGGAAAAAGCCCGCTGGAAGCTGCCTGTATACGGCTTCACCGGGGTCAGCGTGGGTCTTTTCGCCATGTTCTATCCCGCGCTTACAGGGCTTGCCGTGCCTCTTTGGTATGCTGACGGTTTCCTCCGCTGGCTGCCCACCTGGCCGTTTTAAACGCAAATTCTTAAGGAGCTTATATAAAAATGTATCTTGCAGATTACCATACCCACAGCTATATTTCCGTTGACGGACACGAGACCATGGAGGATATGGCCCTTGCCGCCAGAGACGCGGGCATGAGCGAAATATGCTTCACCGACCACTGCGACACCGTGGAGTGGTCGGACTATTCCTTTTCTGACCGGGGTCTGAAGGTCATAGCCGGCGTAAATAAGGATTACGCCGCCCTTATGGAGCGCCCGCCGGAGGGCATAGTGATAAAAAAAGGTCTTGAAATGGGGGACGGCCATCTGCGCCCCCAGCGGGCTTTGGAAATGGCCGCCGCGCCCGGCTTTGATTTCATCATCGGTTCCGTTCACATCCTCCGGGAGGAGGGGGACTTCTATGTGATGAACTATCAATCCATGGAGCAGTGCTATGAGCTTATGGACAAGTATCTGGATCAGTCCATGGAGATAGCCAAAATGGATTTCTTCGACGTTATGGGGCACATAGGCTACTGCTACCGCTACATGGCAAAAAGCGGATTTTTCCCCCGTCTTGATTTATCCCGCTATGGTGATAAAATAAGAGCGCTGCTGAAGCTGCTCATCGAAAACGGACGGGGTATCGAGCTTAACACCTCCGGCATCAGAAACGGTGTTGGATCCTATCCCGACGACGATATTCTCCGCCTTTACAAGGACCTGGGCGGGGAGATAATCACCGTTGGCAGCGACGCCCATTTTGTGGCCGACGCCGGCGCGGACGTGGCCGACGGCTATGAAAAGCTGAAAAGTCTGGGCTTTGACCGGGTGACGCTTTTCAGCGGCAGAAAACCTGAATTTATAAAAATATAACGGAGGATACAGGATATGATTGCACTGGGTTGCGACCACGGCGGCTTCGCCTTGAAGCAGGAAGTGATGAAGCATCTTGATACGCGGGGGCTTGAATATAAGGACTACGGCTGTTACAGCGAGGAGAGCTGCGATTATCCAAAATACGGCCACGCCGTGGCCCACGCCGTGGCTGACGGTGTGTGCGACAGGGGTATAATTATCTGCGGCACCGGCATCGGCATTTCCATTTCCGCCAACAAGGTGCCCGGCATAAGGGCTGCTCTGTGCGGGGACTGCTTTTCCGCCGAAGCCACCAGAGAGCACAACGACGCCAATATTCTGGCCATGGGCGCAAGAGTCACAGGCCCGGGCCTTGCCCTTAAGATAGTGGACACTTTTCTGGACACCCCATTTTCCAACGGGGAGCGCCATATCCGGCGCATTTCGCAGATAGAGGATATTTGATTTGCCGAGAAACAGCGAGCTTTACAAGGGCAGAAAACACCGGCGCTCATGGCCCCGGGTGCTGCTGATAATACTGGTTGCGGTCATCGCCGTGGGAGCCATGCTTTTTTACGGGCTTCAGAAGTATCTGGTGTACACCCCCGACGGGGTGAAGCTGGAGCTGCCCATTCTGGCAAAGGAATCCCCCGCCCTTCCCGATGAATCCGGCGCCCCCTCATCTCAGGGCGGCTCCGGCAGTCTTGTCATGGACAAAGCCGACTACACCACCGTCACGGCCACGGCGGGAAATGATCTTTCCGCGGTGAAAGCCATCTATGTGCCATATACCGCCATAAGCGCCGACGGGGTGGCCGGTTACGCGGCGAAGCTGAGCAAGGGCAACGCTCTGGTGCTGCAGCTAAAGCCCGCCTCGGGCCAGCTGGCGTGGAAATCCTCCGTTGACGAGGCGGAAAACTACGGCGTCAACGGCTCGGCGGATCTTAAAGCCATCGTTTCCGCCGTGAAGGAGAAGGACGTGTGGCTGGTAGCGGAGCTGAGCTGCTGCGTAGACTCCCTTATGGCCGAGCGCAACACCGCCGCCGCGCTGAAAACCGCGTCCGGCGCCGCCTATACCGACGGCGAGGGCGGCTGGATAGACCCTTACAGCGCTGATATGCGCTCTTACATCGTGTCTCTTGCCCGGGAGCTTATCTCCATGGGCTTTGACGAGATACTGCTGTCCAATATGGTTCACCCCGCCGCCGCGCCCTCCGGGCTTTCCTACGCCTCCTCCGCGGGGCAGGAGGTCACGTCGGAGTCCGCCGTATCAAGCTACGCCCTTTCCGTTACCCGCGCTCTTTCCGGGCAGGGGGCGGTGGTGTCCGTGGTTGGCACCCGGGACGCGCTTTCCGAAAAGTCCGGCAATACCAACGGCCAGAATTCGGAATTTCTGCTGAAAATTTTCGACCGCATATACTGCTACACCGACGCCGCTTCCTATGCGCCCTACAAGGCCGGCTGCGATAAATACGTCACCATCGGCGACAAGGCCATGCGCTTTGTGCCCATGTGTGCCGGCACCCTGCCCGCCACCGACTGCTGGGTGCTGCTGGACAGCGCCAAATAGCCCGTATGAAAACTAAAACAATCGCCCGTTTTGCCGTACTAACGGCGCTGTCGCTGGTGCTGGGGTATCTTGAATCCCTTATCCCCATTGCGCCCACCGTGCCGGGCATAAAGCTGGGTCTGGGCAACACGGTGCTGCTTTATGCCGTTTATATGGCCTCGCCTTTGGAGTCCGCCATGCTGATGATATGCAAGGTGGTGCTCTCCAGTCTGCTTTTCGGCGGCGGGGTTTCCGCCATGCTGTATTCGCTGGCCGGCGGCGTGCTCAGCCTGGCGGTGATGCTTCTGCTGTCTCGTGCTCCAAAAGTGGGCGTTATCGGCGTTTCCGCCTGCGGCGCCATCTGCCACAACATCGGCCAGATCGCCTTGGCCTCCCTTATACTGGGCGTGGGCGCGGTGTGGGCTTACTTCCCGGTGCTTGTGATATCCGGCCTTATTATGGGCCCTGTCACCGGCCTTGTGGCCAAAAGCGTGTTTTCCGCCCTTAAAAAAAGCGGCACGGAGTTTTATATCAACCCCCGCACCTTCAGGGAAAGCCGCTGGGCGGACATTGTCATAATCGCCTGTATGCTGGCGGTGTCCGGCGCCGTGTGGTGGGGTATGTCCTCCAGGGGGCTTGATTTCAAAAACGTCGGCAGCTCCCAGTACTATCTGGAGGTCGTGCAGAATTCCGAAGTGATCTATGAAATACCCATGACCGACTACGGCTCCTACACCATAAATAATCCCGCCACTGGCGGGGAGAACCACTTTGTCATTAATGCACGGGGCGCCCACATGGAGTCGGCCAGCTGTCCGGACAAGATATGCGTCAACGAGGGCGTAATTGGCCCCGGGGATCTGGTGCCGGTGTGCTGCCTGCCAAACCGGCTTTCGCTGCAAGTCATTGAGGCCGGCTCTCTGCCGAAGGATTTCGACCTGTCCGCCCAGTCCCTTGACGGGATAAAAGATAAGTGAAAAAGCCTTCCGGACAATGTCCGGAAGGCTTTTTCTGTTCTGCTTTCATTCTGCCCAGCTCAGAGTATAGCTGCTGTTTTCAAGGGTGACGCTGTCTTTCAGCCCGGAGGTGCAGATCATTCTGCCATCCTCGCTTATCATTATCATCTCAAAGCCGCCGTAGGTCCGCCAGTAATCAAGGGCGGCTTTCTCGCCCAGCACAAACAGCGCCGTGGAAAGGCAGTCTGCCTCCACCCCGCTTTTGTCCACGATGGTCACCGACTTAAGGCCGCTTTCCGCCGGACTGCCGGTGTGGGGATCGATGATATGGTGATATGTTTTCCCGTCCTTTTCAAAATAGCGCTGGTAGCTGCCGGAGGTTATCACCGCCGTTTCGCCTACGGACAAAATGGCGGCGTTGGCGCCGGGGCTGTTGGGGTCTTCCACTCCCACGCTCCATTTGCTGCCGTCGGCTTTTACACCCAGGGTCTGGACGTTGCCGCCCAGTGAGATCACCGCGCTGTCCACTCCCGCGGCGCGCATGGCGGCTATCACGGTGTCCGAGGTATAGCCCTTGGCCACCGAGCCGAAGCTTATCTCGCCTCCCGCGGGGATAGTGACGGTATCGCCCGCCACAGTAATTTTGTCAAAGCACAGCTTTTGCAGCTGCGCGTCGATCTCCGCTGCCGTGGGAACATAGCCCTCCCCGCCGCTGTCAAGATCAATAAAGCCCCAGAGCTTTGAAAGGGGGTACACCGTCAGATCCAGCGCGCCGCCGCTGCGCTCATATACAGTCTTTGCCGCAGCCAGCATGTCCGTGATAGCCGCCGGAACCGTCACGCCGCTGCCGCCGGCCTTGTCCATGGCGTTCACCGCGCTGCCCTCTATCTCCGGGTCAAGCTCTATTTCAAGACCCGTTATCACGTCCGTAGCCGCCTGCACTCCCGCGTCGGCCTTGTCGCCATAGGCTGTCAGGGTCATTATGGTGTCCATGGCAAACAGCTGCTTGTGGGCCTGAGACTGGGTCTTTCCACAGCCCGGCAGCGCGAATATCAGCGCCGCGCACAGTATGGCGGCTATAAGTTTGTAAGCATTATTTTTCATGTATGTGATTATACCATAAGCTTTGCCCCGTGTAAATTTCGTGAGCGGTGTTTTCACCTTTTAGGGCAAAAAAATTCCCGGACTTTCGTCCGGGAATTTTTACAGCTTTTACTTCTGGAGCTTGATGATATGCCGGGGGCATATCTCGGCGCAGTGGCCGCACTGGGTGCACTTGGAGGTGTCGATAGAAGCCAGATTGTTGGTGACGGTGATGGCGCCGGAGGGGCATTCGCGCTGGCATTTCATGCAGCCGATGCAGCCCGCGTCACACTGTTTCATCACTACCGCGCCCTTCTCCTGAGAGGAGCAGGCGGGCATAACCGTCTGGGCGTAGGGGATAAGTTTTATGATCTTCTTGGGGCATTCCTCGGCGCA
>CAZLIJ010000037.1:0-10926 GCA_964559305.1 uncultured Oscillospiraceae bacterium
GCTATGCGCTGGGCGGCGATCATGCTGTCAAGCTCCTCGGGCGTTTTGCAGGGGCGCAGCTCGTCAAATACGCACTGGGCGGGGATAAGCTCCATGCCCAGCAGGCTTTCATAGCGCTTGTATGCCGCGTAGCTGAGCTTTTGCTCCTCGCCGCCCAGACGCTTGACGCCCTTATCCGCCACAAGAGCCCTTATCATGGGGAACAGCTTGTGCTCCCGGTCAAAAAGCATGGTCTGCACAAAATCCGGCACGGTCTTGTTGGCGGCCTCAATATAGCGGGAGTCCGTCAGCAGAAAGGCCTCGCTTCTTGTCACCAGCACAAGGCCGTCGGTAAACGGAAAGCCCGCCGCGAAGCGCTGATTTTTTTCGTCCGTTACCAAAACGGCGTCCAGATCCTTTTCACAAAGCTTTGCCTGAATTCTCTTGATGTTGTTCATATTCCTGTCTCCTCCGATGTTGGTTTTGGGAAAGTCACGGTGAACCGCGTCCCCTGGGGTTTATTTGAACCTACTGTTATGGTGCCGCCGTGGGCCACCACGGCGTCGTGTACGATGCTAAGACCCAGTCCGCTGCCGCCGGCCTCTCTTGAGCGGGCCTTGTCCACCCGGTAAAAGCGGGAGAACACGTTGAGCCTGTCCTCCTCAGGAATGCCGATGCCGGTATCCTCGGTGATGAATTCCACCGTGTCTGCCAAGCTTTGCAGCTTCAGCGTCACGCTGCCGCCGGGGACATTGTATTTGATGGCGTTTTCCGCCAGATTGAAAACTATGTGGTAAATATCGTCCACCGTGGCCATCACCACGCCCCCGTCGGCAAGCTCTGTGCGTATGCGCACGTTCTTTTCCTTTGCCAGGGGCCGTAGGAGCCACAGAGCGTCCATAGTTACCTGCTTTACGTCCACAGGCTCCGCTTCCACTATAACACCGTCGTCCAGCCGGGAGAGATCCAGCAGCTTTTCCGTGGTGCGCTGGAGCCGGTCGGCCTGATTGCCGATGTCCGTGACAAACTCCCGCATGGTGGCCATGTCCATGTTGTCGTTTTGAACTATGCTGTCCGACAAAAGCCGGATGGAGGCCAGCGGGGTCTTAAGCTCGTGGGAGGCGTCGGATACGAACTGGCGGCGCTGCTTTTCCGTGGTTTGCAGCCGCTGTGTCAGGGTGTTGAATTCGTTGCCCAGCTCCGTGACCTCGTCGGCGCCTGTTACAGAAAAGCGGTGGGCATAGTCCCCGCCGGCAACTATTTTGACAGAGCCCACAAGGGCCCGGATGCGCTTTGTCAGAAGTCCGGTCATAAAATAATCTATAATAAGACCCGCCGCGCAAACGGCAAGGGAGATGTTGCGTATCCGGGACTGGATGCTGATGATGAGCCCAGCCTGCTCGGCGAACGATGGGCATGGCGGCGCAGCTTGAAAAGGCTCCGCCGGCAAAGCGGGAATCAAAGACGGTTTTGCCCTTAAGCGCGGTGCTCAGCGCGTCCAGACCGGAGGCCCGGCCCACAAGGTTATTGTCCGGCGCGGTGTCGTACACCACAACGCCGGCGCTGTCCGTGACCAGCACCCGGTCATAGCCCGTCAGATCCAAAAGGCTCAGCACCTCGGCGATGCTCTCCTTGGAGAGCTTTTCCAGCGTGGCCAGAGAGGAGCTCATGACAGAGGCCTGACTTGTCATGGCGCTCTGCTTTTCGGAAAACACCAGATCCCGGGAGCTTATCAGGGGATAGGTGTTCAAAAGGCCGAAAAGTATCACGATGAGCGCCGCCATCAGCCCCATGAACTTGACCTGTACGCCCCGGAAAATACTGCGTTTTGTTTCGGTCTTTTCCATCTACGCGAAATAATAGCCCACGCCCCACTTGGTCACGATATACGCGGGGTTGGCGGGGTCTTTTTCCAGCTTCTCTCTCAGGCGGCGGATGTGCACGTCCACGGTGCGTATGTCCCCCTGATAATCAACGCCCCATACAAGATTCAAAAGCTGCTCCCGGGAGTAGACCCGCCCCGGGTTTTTCATAAGAAACTCGATGAGGTCGAATTCCTTCATCGTCAGCTCCACCGGCGCGCCGTCGTTGAAGGCGCAGCGCATCCCGGTATCCACGGTTATGTGGCCCCTTGTCATCAGCTGGTCCCCGTCGGAGTCCGGCGCGGCGATGGCCGCCCGGCGCAGCAGCGCCCGTATGCGGGCTTTCAGCTCCATTATGTTGAAGGGCTTGGTGATGTAGTCGTCAGCGCCGGATTCAAAGCCCATCAGCTTGTCGGCGTCCTCACTGCGGGCGGTGAGCATTATCACGGGCACGGTGGAAAACATGCGTATTTCCTGACAGGCCCGCAGCCCGTCCTTTTCCGGCATCATCAGGTCAAGGATTATAAGGTCGTAGCCGCCCTTTTCGGCCAGCTCCACGGCCTGTGCGCCGTCGTAGCCGCAGTCCACCTTATAGCCCTCGTTTTCAAGATTGAATTTTATGCCCTTTACAAGGGTCTTTTCATCGTCCACCACAAGAATTTTCATGTTGTGAGACTGCCTTTCATAGCGTCGAATTTGCCCTGCCCGATGCCGGGCACGTTCATTATATCCTCAACCGAGGCGAAGTGGCCGTTTTCGGCCCGGTATTGAAGTATGCTCTCCGCCAGCTTTTCGCCGATGCCCGGCAGCTTTTGCAGCCCGGCGGCGTCCGCCGTGTTTATATCCACCTTTTCTCCCGGAGCCAGTTCTTCGGTTTCCTCCGTGTCCGCGCCGGAAAGCTCCGCCGACTGGGAAGCGGGGCTCTGTACCGCCACCGCCGGGCCGGAATTTGCGGCCACAGTGACGCCTGCCGCCGCCAGTATGAACAGCGCCGTCAGCACACACGCCGCTTTTTCCGCTCCCCGCAGTTTCACGCTATCCCGCCCTAATGAAGAATTTGGCCTTGCTTTTCAAACGTATGGATTTTATAATGAACACAGCAGATCCATATTTATATTATTGTATCATATATTTCTGAAAATTTGGAGTACATAATGAAAAAATTCAGGCCCGCGTCCCTGATTTTAATAATCTGCCTGCTGCTGTCGCTTATAAGCCCCGCGGCCTTTGCCGCTCAGGCCCAGAACACGGCCCAGCCCCAGACCACCGCCCCCGTGCAGACGCCCGCGCCGGTGCAGAAAAACGACGACGGTGTGGCTTTGCCCACGGTCGGGGCCAGATATGTGGTGCTGGCGGATCTGGACACGGGCAAGGTCATCTTTTCCCGGGCGGCGGACGAGAAGGCATATCCGGCCAGCCTGACCAAGATCATGACCGTTTTGCTGGCTGTGGAGGCTGTGGAGGCCGGCACTGTCAAGCTGGATGATAAGATCGAAGCCTTTGACGACTGCCGCGCAGACCTGACGGACGACAGCTCCACCTCCGACATAGTGCCGGGGGAGATAATGACCTTCAAGGATCTTCTCTACTGCGCGCTGGTGGAATCGGCCAACGAGGCCTGCAACATCATCGCGGAACATCTGGGGGGCAGCATCAGCGGCTTTGTGGACAAGATGAACGCCCGGGCAGCCGAGCTTGGCTGCAAAGGCACCCATTTCGCAAACCCCCACGGCCTGCCCAACGATAACCATTACACCACCGCAAACGATATGTATGCCATCACAAAAGAGGCTATTTCCCACGACCTTTTCATGACCATCTGCAACACCCAGAGCTATACCGTGCCCGCCACCAACAAAGCCGAAGCCCGCACCATATACAGCTCCAACGCCCTGCTCACCGGCAAGGGCGCTTACGGCAGCGGATATGTCTATGACTATGCCGCCGGCGTAAAGACCGGCCACACGGAAAAGGCGGGCTACTGCGTCATATCCACGGCAGAGAAAAACAGCGTGCATCTTATCAGCGTGGTCATGGGCGCCGGCACCGAGACCCGAACCGACGGCTCCACCAAATTCGGCAGCTTTTCCGACGCTGTGACGCTATATAAATGGGCCTTTGAAAACTACAAATATTTCACGGTCTGCAAAGCGGCCGACCTTATCGCCGAGGTCAAGGTGAAATACGCCGCCGCCGACGACAACACCGTCACCGTGCACCCGGACAGCGACGTGTCCGTGCTGGCTCCCGCCACGGTTAGCGCGGAGGATTTTGAAAAGACCGTGACCATGTACGAGGAATCCCCTGCCGCGCCCATCAACGCGGGGCAGGCTTTGGGCGAGGTGAGTTACAGTCTCAACGGCAAGGTGTGCGGCACGGCCAAGCTGGTGGCGTCCTCCGCCGTGGAGCTGTCCCAGTCCCAGCTGATGAAGGCCAAGCTCCACGACACCTTCACAAAGCCCTGGGTGCTGGTTACTTTCTGGCTGGTAGTGCTCCTTATTCTGGCCTATGTGGTGCTGGTGATACGCTACCGCATACTGCGCCAGAGACATCTGAAGGAAAAACGCCGGCAGGAGCGGGAACGGGCCAGAGCCCGGGAACAGGCCGCCAGAGACAAGGTTTTTTCCGCACCCCGGATGGAGTATTTTTACGACAGCGACGACACGCCCCGCAGCCGCCCCGGCCCCCGGCCTCAGCCCCCCTACAAGGCGGATGAAAACAGCGCCCAGCGGGACTATTTCGACGAGTTTTTCCGCAGGGAAGAGGAACAAAACCAGAACAAAAAGAAAAGATAACAATAAAAGATAACAACAAAAGCCCGCCGAGAATATCGGCGGGCTTTTTATAAAATTCAGGGGGCGGCAAGGGCAGCTTTTTCCGGCCTGCCCATAAGCTCGTAATACTCCTGCCAGTCGCCCAGCGCTTGCAGGGGTATTTTTTCGCCCAGCACAGCGACCTCGTCGTCGATACGCTCCGGCAAAAGGGGACAGCGGTGCTCCCTGCCCTTTGAAACGATGACCAGACCCGCGATAATGTCCACCTCCACGCCGTCGATCTGAAGCTCCCGGAAGTATGCCGATCTGAAGCGCCCGTCGGCGGGCTTTTGGGGCGGTATGGGGCAGAGCGTGGACACAAGAGCGTCCAGGCCGGGAATTTCTTTTTCCGCAGCCATTATGTCAAGATCGCGAAAAGAATCGGTCCTGCCCCGAAAATACAGCATAGCCGAGCCGCCCAGCGCCCAGCTTACGCCCTGAGAATTGAATAGGCGCGCTATTTTTGCCAGTACAGCCAGCTTTTTTTCTCTTTCGTCCATAGCTCCTCCAAAATACTATCCCGGGTCATTTTCGCTTTTGCCGCCGGCGGGGTCCTCCTTAAAGGTCAGAAACCGCTGGGACACATAGTTGAGAGCCACAAAAACGCACATACCCAGTATCATGGCCACGTTGTCCGTCAGCTTCTGGGATAGCCCCGACATCACAAGGCGGATAAAAGGCCGGGCAAGGCCGTAGGCTATGAGATAGCAGCCGGCGATGTTCACGGTGAATTTAATAACTGTTTTCCAGCCCCGCGCCCGGTTGCTGAAGGTGAAGTACCGGTTGAGGAAATAGCTGAGGATGCTGCCGAAAAAGTAGTTGGACGCGCTGGATATCCAGTAGCTGAAGTGAAAGCAGTTATAAAACACGAACATGATGCCCGCGCCGAAAAGGGTGTTGACCACACCCACAAGGATAAAGCGCCAGAAGGTCTTATCAAAAAAATCCGTGAAAAATTTTTTCATTGCACTGTTCTTTCCGTTTTCTGGTCTGAGCCCTGGAGGGCAGACCTGCACTGAATTCTATCATAGACCGTCAGCTTTGTAAACCGATGCGAAAACGCCCCGGTCGGTCTGGCACGCAGATCCGCCGGGGGCGTTTTTTGAAGCTGTGAAAATGTTTATTGCGCCTGCTTCATGCGCAGGCTCAGGCAGTCGGCTATCATGGCGATAAACTCGCTGTTGGTGGGCTTGCCCTTTATGTTGGAGACAGTATATCCAAAAAATTTCTGCAGGGTCTCGATATCCCCCCGATCCCAGGCAACTTCAATGGCGTGGCGGATGGCCCGCTCCACCCGGGAGGGCGTGGTGTTGAACTTTTTGGCAACTTCCGGATACAAGACCTTGGTAACGGCATTTATTACATCCATGTCCTGAATAGTCGGGATTATGGCTTCTCTCAAATATTGATAGCCCTTTATGTGGGCGGGAACGCCGATCTCGTGGATAATGTCGGTGACAACAGCCTCAAGGCTGGGTTCGGAACGGGCGGCGGAAACGGTGGCGGAGCCGGTTTTGAGCATGGCCACGGCGTTGTGGGTATAGCCGCAGACCTCGCGGATGCGCTCCAGCAGCGTTGGAACATCACAGGGCTTCGGCATGAAATAATAGGCGCCCAGCTCTGAGCATTTGGAGACCACTTTTTCGTTGATGAAGCCTGAGACCACGATGGCCCCGGCGCCGCAGCCGGTGTCCGGCAGACGGCGCAGCAGCTCCATGCCGTCCAGCTTGGTCAGCACCAGGTCAAGCAGTATCACGTCCGGCGTCAGACGTCCTGTGAGCTCCAGTGCCTCCGTGCCGCTGCCGGCGCTGCCGACAACCTCCATGTCTCCCTCGCCGTTGATAACTTCCGTCATAAGCTGACGAAAATCCTCGTTGGCGTCTGCGATAAGAACGCGAGTTTTGGATTCCATGATGCGCTTTCCTCCAGATAATTAAATTAACGGAGCAGCATTATATCTTTTTAAGCGATTTCACCGTCTTTACCGTCTAAATCTACCATATAGAGCACTAAAGTGCAATATTTAAAAGGGAAATTCTACCGACAATTTATTGACTTAAATCGACAAAGTTGGCCTGCTTTTCAGCATTTGCCGACAGGGGGCGACGGAGTACGCGCCGGAAGATGGGCGGAATGAACAAAAAAGGTCGCAAATTTTTTTACGCCGACGGGAACACCGCTGCTATGTCGCCCGCCGCCAGAGCGGCGGAAAGCCGGGGCAGGGCGTCAAGGGCGGCGGAAACGATGTAGTCCGCCGCCTCGCCCGAAAGCCCCGCGGCCCGGCAGAGAGCTTCGGCGGCAGCGGATAAAAGCGGGCGGAGCTCATCGCCGGAAAGGCCGGAAAGCCGGGCGGAGAGACTGTCGTATACGCCGGCGGTAAAAGTAAGCGTGTCGGCTTCGCGCCCGGCGATTATCAGTACGCAGGCGGACAGAATTACCGGCTCGCAGAGATTGGCCGGCAGGGAGCTGTAATCCGGCAGCCAGGCGCCCAGCAGCGCCTGAACACGCGGGGGCGGGAAATGACCCATTATCACATTTTCCGCGATTATTCTGCTGAGGTACTCGTTTATATACGCTATGCCCAGAAGGGTTTCCGGCACCGGGCGGCAGAGCTGATAGTCCACCTCGCAGGGCACGTCGTGGGCGAAAAATCTGAGGTCGTACAGCCGGAAAAAGCCCCCGATGCTTTTCAGGGTGCGGCGGTAAAATTCGTTTTCCGCCCCGGGCGCGGTAAGACAGGCCCTTGACCACAGGGCCTTGCCCCGCAAAACCATGGCCGCCAGCTTTTTCCGGCCCAGCGCCAGCGCCCCGGTCAGATTTTCCGGCGTGGGAGCTGCGCCGGAGATATCCAGCGTAAAGCTCACCGAGCGTAAAAGCTCCTGAGCTGTGCCGGCGGGCAGGGAGCTGCTGTCACCGGCTGTGTAAAGCTCCGCTTCCCGGGCGCACAGCGCCCAAAGGGCGGCTTCAAGCTCAAGCCGCTTTTCATCCCCGGGGCAGCCGGTAAGGCCGTTTTTCATAAGCCCGCCTCCAAAATTTCGCCCATGTGTTCCGCGTCGCCGCCGCCGGGGCCGTCAAAAATTTTCCGCATGGCTTCCAGCAGCTCATCGTCCGAAAGCCTGTCGCCGGAGGCGTTTTTGAGATAATAAAACTGCTCCTGAAGCTCACAGAGGGTCTGGGCATATGAGGAGGACTGAATGTAAGGGGAGGTATAAAAAGCGGTGATAAGCTTTTTCATTATTCCGCCGCCGAATTCCACACGGCCAGAGCTTTTCAGCGCCTCCTGCCGGCTTTCCTCCACGGCGGCGATGTCGCCGGGGCTGAGAACAAGACCCAGGGGCGCCGTGAATGCGGCGCATTCCGCTATCTCCGCCATGTCCCGGTCTGCTGACAGCCGGGCAAGAAAATTGTTATCTTCCATGGACATCCCTCCTGTAAAAGCCAATATAAGACCGGCGGGCGGAACATACAAGACTTGTGTTTTTGCCCGATTTGTGGTAATATAAAAGCGCAAAAAAGAAAAAAACACGGAAAAGCCGGGGCAAACGCCCCGGCTTTCCGCCGTTATTAAGCCGCCTTGTCCAGACAGGCCTTTGCCGTTGCTATCATGTCCTGTATGCTCAGTCCGTAGCCGTGGGTGGGATCGTTGACAAACACATGGGTCACGGCGCCCACAAGATTGCCGCCCTGAATGATGGGCGAGCCGGACATGCCCTGAACTATGCCGCCGGTGGCCGCCAACAGCGCCTTGTCCGTCACGGTTATCATCACCCGGTCGCCGTCCGTGTCGTGATAAACTCTGTTCACTTCGATGCTGTATTCCTTTGCCGTGTCGCCGGAGATGGTGGTCAGTATGGCGGCGGGCCCGGTCTTGATGGTTCCGCACTCAATGGGATCGCCCTCCACGCTGCCGCTTTGCATGATGCCGAAAATGCCGTATTCGGTGTTCATAAGAATACTGCCGCAGCTCGATGAGATGTCCGAGCTGCCGTCCAGCTGTCCGGGCTTGCCGCTTTCGCCCTTTGTCACCCCGGTGACAGCCGCCTTGGATACGCTGCCCTCCCCAAGGGGCAGCAGCACGCCGGTGTCGGTGTCGGTTATGCCGTGGCCCAGCGCGCCGTAAACGCCGCTGGCGGGGTCATAGAAGGTCACTGTGCCCACGCCCGTCACGCCGTCTCTCAGCCACAGGCCCAGCCGCAGCTTGCCGTCCGCGTCCTTTGCGGGCGTAACGGTGAACTGCTTGGTCTTGCCCTGCCTTGTCACCTGAACGGCCACAGGCGTCCCGTCCAGCTTTGCCACCGCGGCTATAAAGTCCGCGGCGCTGCTGATCTGCGCCGGACCAAGACGCACGATGACGTCACCCGGAGCGATCCCCGCTTCCGCCGCGGGACTTTTTTTGACCCCGCCGCTTTCAACCTCGCTGACCCCGGCAACCACAACGCCCTGAGTGGTCATGCGTATGCCGATGGCCTTTCCCCCGGGCACCAGCTCCTGAGCCGCCGCCGATACAGGCATTGCGGCCAGCGCCAGCACCAGCATGATCGCCGCTGTACGATTTCTGATTTTTGATGCCAAAAATTTCCCTCCCCCTGTAAGACGCCGTGTCTTACTCAATAAGTATGTGTCTCGGCAGGGCGAAATAAAGTAGGGTAATTCTCTCTTGATTACCTTTTTGATTTGAAACACATATTATATGAGTAGTTATGATTGAAAGGAAAATTGAGGAAAATGAAAATTTTGCGATACGGTTCCCGGGGGCCTTCGGTGCAGCTGCTGCAAACGGCCCTCAACCGGGCGGGCTACGGCCCTCTTGCCGCCGACGGCATATTCGGCAGGGCCACGCAAAACGCCCTTGTTCGCTTCCAAAGCGCCGGGGGTCTGAGCCCTGCCGGCGTGGCGGGCCCGGCCACCCACAAGGCGCTGCTGCCCTGGTATACAGGCTATCTCATACATACTGTCCGCCCCGGCGACACCCTTTACGGCATAGCGGAGATGCACGGAGCGTCCCTGTCCGCCGTCAAAACGGCAAATCCCGGGCTGAACGAAAGAAATCTTCAGCCCGGCGCCGCCGTTGTGGTTCCCCTGCCCTTTGAGGTGACGCCCACGGATATCGCCTATTGCTCGGCGCTGGTGGAATACTGTGTGCGGGGACTGGCGGCCAGATATCCTTTTTTGAGCGCGGGCGAGGCGGGCAAAAGCGTTATGGGCAGACCGCTTTGGTATCTCAGGGCCGGGGAGGGGGAAAACCGGGTTTTATATAACGCAGAACACCACGCCAACGAATGGATAACCACGCCGGTGCTTTTGAAATTTATGGAGGAGCTTTCAAAGGCCTATGCCGACGGCGGCAGCATCTACGGCCAGTCGGCGCAAAAGCTGCTGGCGGCGTCGTCCATATATATTGTGCCGGCAGTGAATCCCGACGGCATGGACATTCAAACCGGCGAGCTGACGGAGGGGGCGTATTATCAGCAGGCGCGGAAAATGGCGGCGGACTACCCGGATATACCGTTCCCCTCGGGCTGGAAGGCCAACATCAGCGGGGTAGATTTGAATTTGCAGTACCCCGCCGGCTGGGAGCAGGCAAAAAAGAACAAATACGCCCTGGGCTTCACCTCCCCCGGCCCCGGGGATTTTGTGGGCTACGCCCCGCTGACTGCCCCGGAGAGCCGGGCCATGTATGACTTTACCCTGTCTCTTTCCCCCGCGCTGACGCTTTCATATCACACTCAGGGGCGGGTGATCTACTGGAGATTTCTTGATTATGAGCCGGTAAATTCCAAAAAGATCGCCGAGACCTTTTCCGCCGTCTCCGGCTACGCCGTGGAAAACACGCCCTATGCCTCCGGCTTCGCCGGCTACAAGGACTGGTATATTCAGCAGTTTGACCGGCCCGGATATACCATAGAATGTGGTGTTGGCGCCAATCCGCTGCCAATTTCCGACTTTGGAAAAATATACGCCGACAATCTGGGCATACTCACTCTCGGCGCCGTTGTTACACTGTAAAATGAGAAAAATGAAAAAAACATTGCAAATTGCACGCAGGGGTGTTAACATATTATTTTGTATTTGTGCGTGAAATATTAATAAATCGACACAAAATCTGAAGAAAAAACAGCAAGGGAGCTGCATTTCCAATGGATAAAATCAGAAACGTCGCCATAATCGCCCACGTTGACCACGGCAAGACCACGCTGGTGGATAATATGCTCAAGCAGTCGGGCGTTTTTCGTGACAATCAGGAGGTCGTGAACTGCGTTATGGACTCCAAC
>CAZLIJ010000038.1:0-213 GCA_964559305.1 uncultured Oscillospiraceae bacterium
CGTATCATGGCTCTGATGCTGGCCGGCTCCGTCATCGCGATGGTGTTCAACATGATCGGCGCCATCACCGGCAATATCGTGGGCTTCATCATCGTATTTCTCATCGGCCATACCCTTAACTTCCTGCTTAACCTTCTCAGCTGCTATGTTCACGATCTGCGTCTGCAGTGTCTGGAATATTTCGGCAAATTCTATAAAGACGGCGGCAAACCC
>CAZLIJ010000038.1:223-7528 GCA_964559305.1 uncultured Oscillospiraceae bacterium
AATAATTAGGAGGAAATAAAAATGGAATTTCTGTTTGCACATTCCGGTCTGGCAATCGGCCTTCTGGGCGCGGGCCTGGCGGCCTGCCTTGCCGGCGCAGGTTCAGCAGTCGGTACCGGCATAGCCGGTGAAGCGGGCGCGGGCCTTGTAACCGAGCAGCCTGAAAAATTCGGCAAAGCCATGATACTCCAGGTCATCCCCGGCACCCAGGGCCTTTACGGTCTGGTGGTCTTCTTCGTCGCTATCATGAACATGGGCGTTCTCAACGGCACCGCCGGCGACATCAGCTTTGTTGATGGCTGCCGCTACTTCGCCGCCTGCATGCCCATCGCCATCGGCGGTCTTGTTTCCGCTATCGCACAGGGCAAAGTCGCCGCCGCTTCAGTCAACCTGCTGGCCAAGAACCCCGACCACTGGGCAAAGGGCATGATCCTTTGCGTCACCGTCGAGTTCTACGCCATCCTGTCTCTGCTGGCATCCTTCATGATGCTGGTCAACATCTGATATCACAGGAAACGACAGTTGTACAAATTTGACAGGAAAGGCAGGACTTTGAATGAAAGGTATTGAAAAAATAACCGCTCATATCGAAGCCGACGCAAAGGCGGAAGCCCAGGCCGTTCTGGATGAAAACAGCGCCAGGATCGCAGAGATCGAGGCGGGTTACAAACAGAAGGCGCAGGACGAGTACTGGACCCGCGTGCGCGCAGGGGTCAAGGATTGCGAGGACAGAGTCCAGCGCATGAACCGCCTTGCGGCCATGGAGTCCAAGAAGGCCATACTTGCCGCCAAGCAGGAAATGGTCTCCAAAGCCTTTGACAGAGCCCAGGAGATGATAGTTAATCTTCCGGCCGAAAAATACACGGCGTTTCTGGCGAAGCTCGCCAGCGAATCCGCGTCAACCGGCGGGGAAACGGTCATCTTCAACGAGCGGGATAAAGCAAACTGCGGCGAAGCGGCGGTCAAGGCTGCCAATGAGCTGCTCGCAAAAAAAGGCGTTGCCGGCAAGCTTACTGTTTCCGGCGAGACCAGGGACATCTGCGGCGGACTTATCCTCAGCCAGGGCGGCATAGAGGTCAACTGCACGGTTGAAACTCTTATCGACCTGTGCCGGGGCGAAATGTCCTCCCAGCTGGCCGAGGTCCTTTTCGGATGACGGGCCGGATGAATCCCGCAAAAGGGAGGTAAGAATTTGGCTAATAAGAAGGAAGAATACCTATATCTGACTGCGCTTTTGAGAGCCAGGGAAGCGAGAATGCTGACCCGGGACAAGGCGGAGCGTATGCTGGAAGCTCCCAGCTTTGACGAAGCGGCCAAGCTTTTGACCGACTGCGGCTACAAGGACATGTCGGGCATGAACGCCAAGGAAGTGGACAAGACGCTCAACGAGCGCCGTGCCGCCGAATTCGCGGAGCTTGCGCGCATGGCTCCCAACGCCCTGCTGGTGGACGTTTTCCGCATGAAATACGATTACCACAACGCCAAGACCATAATAAAATCCGAGGCCGAGGGCATCGAGCGCCCCGATCTTATGAGCGACTCCGGCCGCCTGAGCCCCCAGACGCTGACAGAAGCGTTCCGGGAGGAAAAGTATCTGGGCATCCCCACCTTGCTGGCCGACGCCATGATCACAGCCAAAAATACGCTGGCGCGCTCCGGCAATCCCCAGCAGGCCGATTTTATTCTGGACAGGGCTTATTTTGAGGAGCTTTTCCGGGACGCGGAAAAGCTGGACAGCAAATTTCTCAGCGGCTATGCCCGCACAATGATAGATTCCGCCAACCTCCGCAGCGCGGTGCGCACTCTGCGTATGCACAAGGACGCGGATTTCCTGCGCACAGCCCTGATACCCGGCGGCAGCGTTTCGCCCGAGCGGCTGGTGATGTCCTCCGTATCCGGCGAGGGACTGGCTGTTCTCTTTGCCAGCACCATTCTGGAAACTGCGGCAAGTCTGGGCGCGGCGGCGGCCTCCGGCGGAACCATGACCAAATTTGAGCTGGAGTGCGACAACGCCGTGACGGCGTATCTCACCAACGCCCGCCTTATTGCTTTCGGCGAGGAGCCGGTCATAGCGTATCTGGCGGCGCTGGAGGGCGAGATCACCACTATAAGGATGATCCTGACGGGCCGGCTTGCCGGTATCGCGCCGGATGTCATCCGGGAAAGGCTGCGTGATCTGTATGCTTAAAATTGCTGTTATAGGCGGTCGGGAGACTGTTATGGGCTTTAAGGCGCTGGGTTTGGAGGCCTGCCCCGTGGCGGACGCCGCCGAGGCTAAGGAAACTCTGAAAAGACTCACCGACAATGCCCAGGAGTACGCGATAATCTATATCGAGGAAAATCTTGCCCAGGCGCTTTCGGCTGAGATCGACAAGTATAAGGACAGCCCCACGCCGGCGATCATTCTTATCCCCGGCAGGGAAGGCCCCATGGGCCTGGGACAGTCGGCGCTGAGGGCCGCCGTTGAGCGCGCCGTCGGCACAAATATCCTGGATAACTGATTTTTCCCTAACCTTAATAAAAAAGGAAGGTATGCAAATGAGCGGAACTGTTACAAAAGTTTCCGGACCGCTTGTGGTCGCGACTGGCCTTGCGGACGCCAACGTCTCAGACGTTGTCCGCGTGGGCAAACAGCGGCTCATAGGCGAGATCCTGAACATGACCGGCGATTCGGCCTCCATACAGGTGTATGAGGAGACCTCCGGCCTTGGCCCGGGCGCCGCGGTGGAAACCACGGGTATGCCCATGTCTGTGGAACTGGGCCCCGGTATGCTGGACAATATTTATGACGGAATTCAGCGCCCCCTGCCTGAGATAAAGGCTCTTGCGGGCGAGACTATCACCCGCGGCATTCAGGTGCCGTCGCTGAACCGTGAAAAGAAATGGGACTTTATTCCCGTGGCAAAGCCCGGCGAGGTGGTATCCACCGGCGACGTGCTGGGCACTGTCCAGGAGACTACCGCCATACTCCACAAGATCATGGTTCCCAACGGCGTGAAGGGCACTGTTGTCTCTGTGGAAAAAGGCGAGCACAGCGTGGAGGATATCATCGCCGTTGTGAAGGACGCCTCCGGCCGTGAGCACAGACTTAACATGATCCAGAGATGGCCCGTCCGCGTGGCGCGGCCCTACTCCAAAAAATTTCCCCCCAGCCGTCCCATGAACTCCGGACAGCGTATCATTGATACCCTGTTCCCCATCGCCAAGGGCGGCACCGCCGCCGTTCCCGGCCCCTTCGGTTCGGGCAAGACCGTGGTGCAGCACCAGCTGGCCAAGTGGTCCGACGTGGACATCGTGGTCTACATCGGCTGCGGCGAGCGCGGCAACGAGATGACCGACGTTCTTATGGAGTTCCCGGAGCTGAAGGATCCCCGCAACGGCGAGCCTCTTATGAAGCGCACCGTGCTTATCGCCAACACCTCCGATATGCCTGTGGCCGCCCGTGAAGCTTCCATATACACCGGCATCACCATTGCGGAGTACTTCCGCGACATGGGCTACGATGTGGCTGTTCTGGCCGACTCCACCTCCCGCTGGGCAGAGGCTCTGCGTGAGATGTCCGGCCGCCTGGAAGAGATGCCCGGCGAAGAAGGCTACCCCGCGTATCTGGCCTCCCGTATTGCTCAGTTCTACGAAAGAGCCGGCGTGGTGGAGTGCATGGGTTCCGAGGAGCGCCGCGGCTCCGTCACCGCCATCGGCGCTGTGTCGCCTCCGGGCGGCGATATTTCCGAGCCTGTTTCGCAGGCCACCATGCGTATAGTCAAGGTCTTCTGGGCTCTGGATTCCAGCCTTGCCTATGCCCGCCACTTCCCGGCCATCAACTGGCTGACCTCATACTCGCTGTATGTGGACACTCTCAAGCCCTGGTATGAGAAGGAATTCGGCGCAAACTACATGGCCAACCGCGACAAGACCATGCACATCCTTCAGGAGGAAGCCGAGCTGCAGGAGATCGTCCGCCTTGTGGGTATGGACGCCCTGTCCCCGGCCGACCGTCTGACCATGGAGACCGCAAAGAGCATCCGCGAGGACTTTTTGCAGCAGAACGCCTTTGTGGACGAGGACGCCTACTCCTCCTACGGCAAGCAGTTCAAGCTGCTGGACACCATACTGAAATACGATACCCTCTGCCGCGAGGCGCTTAAGAAGGGCGCGGATATGAAGGCTCTGTTCAAAATACCCGTGCGCGAAAAGATCGGCCGCGCCAAGATGGCCGACGCCCAGAAATTCTCCTCCATTTACGATGACCTGGCTAAGGAAATGAAGGAAGAGATCGAGAACGCTGAAGGGGGCGAGGAAGCATGATCAAAGAATATAAAACTATACGAGAGATCGCCAGCCCTCTGATGGTTGTCGAGCATGTGGACGGCGTCACCTATGACGAGCTGGCCGAAATCGAGCTGCAAAACGGCGAAAAGCGCCGCTGCAAAGTTCTTGAAGTGGAAGGCGACAAGGCTGTTGTGCAGCTGTTCGAATCCGCTCAGGGCATCAATCTGGCGGAATCCAAGGTCCGTTTTCTGGGTCATCCGCTGGAGCTGGCTGTTTCCGAGGATATGCTGGGCCGCGTTTTCAACGGCATGGGCCAGCCTATCGACGGCGGCCCCGAGATACTGGCCGACGCTCACAGAGACATCAACGGCCTGCCCATGAACCCCGCAGCCAGAGCTTACCCCGCGGAATTCATTCAGACCGGCGTATCTACCATTGACGGCCTGAACACCCTGGTCCGCGGCCAGAAGCTGCCTATATTCTCCGGCTCCGGCCTGCCCCACGCGCCCCTGGCGGCGCAGATCGCCCGTCAGGCCAGAGTTCTGGGCGACAACGAGACCTTCGCCGTGGTGTTCGCCGCAATAGGCATCACCTTTGAGGAGTCTGAGTATTTCATCTCCGACTTCCGCCGCACCGGCGCCATCGACCGCACCGTGGTCTTTTCAAACCTGGCCAACGACCCGGCTGTCGAGCGTATCGCCACTCCCCGTATGGCGCTGACCGCCGCCGAGTATCTGGCCTTTGAAAAGGATATGCAGGTGCTGGTCATCCTCACCGATATCACCAACTATGCCGAGGCTCTGCGTGAGGTCTCCGCGGCAAAGAAGGAAGTTCCGGGCCGCCGCGGCTATCCCGGCTACCTGTACACCGACCTTGCCACCATGTACGAGCGCGCAGGCCGCCGGCAGGGCAAGAAGGGCTCCATCACTATGATCCCCATCCTGACCATGCCCGAGGACGACAAGACCCACCCCATCCCCGACCTTACCGGCTATATCACCGAGGGTCAGATAATCCTCTCCCGCGAGCTGTTCCGCAAGGGCATCGTGCCCCCCGTGGACGTGCTGCCCAGCCTTTCCCGTTTGAAGGATAAGGGCATTGGCGAAGGCAAGACCCGCGAGGATCACTCCGGCACCATGAACCAGCTCTTTGCCGCCTATTCCCGCGGCAAGGAAGCCAAGGAACTGATGACCATACTGGGCGAGGCCGCCCTTTCTGACGACGATAAGCTTTTCGCCAAATTCTCCGAGGAGTTTGAAAAGCGCTACGTCAATCAGGGCAACGAGACTAACCGCAGCATTCAGGAGACGCTGGATCTGGGCTGGGAGCTTTTGAGCCTGCTGCCCCGGTCCGAGCTCAAGCGTATCAAGCCTGAACTCATCGAGAAATATATGCCCGCAGATAAGAAGTAAGAAAGTCTTTTATTCGGAGGTGATGCTTTTTGGCAAATGCCGTTATTACCCCGACACGAATGGTGCTGAATCAGCAGAAGGCCAGACTGAAAACCGCGCGCAAGGGCCACAAGCTGATGAAAGACAAGTGCGACGAGCTTATGCGCCAGTTCATGGACGTGGTAAAACTCAATAAAGAGCTGCGTACCCGGGTGGAAGACGGACTTACAGGCGCTTTCGCGTCGCTGCAGGTGGCAAGCTCCATCATGTCTCCCGATATGCTTGAGCAGGCCCTGCTGTATCCGCGCCAAAGCGTTGAGCTGGGTATGGAATTCAAAAATATTATGAGCGTCAACGTACCCCGTTACAGTTTCCACACCAGAAACAACGATCCGTCGGAGATTTACCCCTACGGCTTCGCTCAGACTTCCGGTGAGCTGGACGACGCGCTGGACAAACTGGCGCGGGTGTTCCAGGATATGCTGGAGCTGGCTCAGGTGGAAAAAACCATGCAGCTGCTGGCGGAGGAGATCGAAAAGACCCGCCGCCGGGTCAACGCTCTGGAGTATGTCATGATCCCCGAGCTTGAGGGAAATATCAAGTATATAACCATGAAGCTTGAGGAAAATGAGAACTCCACCAAGGTACGTCTGCTGAAGGTCAAGGAAATGGTCCTTCAGAAAGCCCATAACTACGGTTAATCTATTGCGATATAACGATTCCCGCGCCGATCTTTCGGCGCGGGAATTATTTTTTCCGCATTAATAGCTTTTTAATTATTTGCTTGTATTGTATAGACACAACAAGGAAAGTGTAAATAAAATGTGAATGAAAGGACAACCAATATGAAAAGAATACTTTTTCTCAACTCCATCAAAGCCATGGCTGCCCTGACCGAATTTGATCCGGAGATAACCGCCAACGGCGGACTGATAATAAATCTGGGCAATAACGTGCAGGTGCATCTCAGCAGCGTCAACCGCCCCGGAGTCAGGACCATGGCTCTCACAGCAATCTACAACGGCAGCATCCTGATGGACGAAACCCGGCATCTCACAGATCTTGACGAAGCCATAAGGGCCGTGCGCCGCTACTGTGTGGAATACGGCGGCATCCCGGCAGACACTGAGCAGGCTCAGTGGATGGCAGAGCACTATCACGAGCTGAACTTCCGCGGAAGCGGAGCAAACTGCTGGAACGGCGGCATCACCACCACAGTTATGGCGAAGACCTGATAACCCCCCCAAAAAAACCGCCCCGGAGGATATCCTCCGGGGCGGTTTTTTTATTGCGTTTTTCTTTTTTTGAAGATTTTTGTTCTAAACTGCATCAGCAAAATAATGCCGAAAAGCCCAAACAAAACGGCATATACGATCCATGTCCACGTTATGCTTTTGGCCACAAGGCCCATCAGCAGCAGCATGGGCGCGCCCAGCACGATGCTCCAAAGATTCTGGTATATGAGGTTGTGGGAGGCGGGGGTCTCAAAAAGGGGATCTATCTCCCGCAAAAGGATAATGCCGGTGGAGGCGGTGCCGGTATCCATGCCGAAAAGGGACAAAAAGGCCTCGTCGGAATAGTCGGGGAACAGCATTTTGCAGACCTTCTGGTTATACCAGTAGGTGACAAAAAAGCCGGCAATACA
>CAZLIJ010000038.1:7538-8403 GCA_964559305.1 uncultured Oscillospiraceae bacterium
TCAGCAGCAGGGGCAGGATAAATTCCTTGTGCTTGAAAGCTTCAAGGCTTATGGCGGCGATGGAGGCTGTAACCATGATGTCAAAGCACAGCCCGCTGATTCTGTTGAGCATGAAATTATTTATGTAATCCCGGTGCACCACGCCTTTTTTCCGCAGCAAGGTCAGTATCTTTTTAAAAAGAATGGCAAATGCTGTACCTACGATGAAGTTGAAGCCCCAAAGAAGCGGCTTGACAGTGGAGGTCATGAAACCGCCCAGAGCGTCCAGCCCCTTGGTGGCGTACCACATGGCGCCGAAGGCCACAAGATATGTTACAAATACGATGGCGATCTGCACGGTGAGCTTATCCATGGATTCCGAAAGAGGGATTTCGCCCTTGTCGGTGACGGCGCAGGCCGTAAGGTCTTCCATCTCCTCGGCGTTTTCCCGCTGGGCGCGTTTGTCGCCGGCCCGCCGCAGCTTGTTCAGGTAGAACACGCCGCCTATGCTGGCGGAAACAAAGCCCATGGCCGCCACGGTAAGGCCAAAGCTGGCGCCGTAGGCAAAGGCCGGATATTCGGTGTAGTTCTGGAAGATGGTGCCCCAGTTAAGCGCCTGACCGGGGCCCTGCCCGTAGCCCATGGGCAAAAGCACGCCGCCGGCGGCATAACTGCCGATTAGATAGAAAAGCGAAATCGTCACTGTAAGACCAACAATGCCCTGAATGAGATATGAGCCCACCACCACGGTGGAGGTGTTGAAAACATCCCGCCTGGCGGCTTTTTCTCTGCGTGTGCCGTCGGCCTTGCGCCAGGCCAGCGCCACAAAGCCCAGACCCAGCCCGTGAAAGGTCAGCGCTTCAAGGGTGGTAACATTGAGCATGGA
>CAZLIJ010000038.1:8413-9889 GCA_964559305.1 uncultured Oscillospiraceae bacterium
GACAAGCTTGAACAGCCAGTCGCCCAGCAGCAGCAGAAATCCGCCCAGCACCGAGGAGGGGATAAGCGAGCGGCGCAGAAACGGTATGCGCCTGCGAAGTGTATTTGCCAGCAGCATGGCCGCGAACAGGATAGAAAGAGTGATAACAAAAGACCAGACCTGTATGTCCCAGAAATTTTGCCCTGTGGTCAAAGCGCCGCCCCCCAAAAATTAAGACTTTTTAAGATGTCGCACTACATCAATATACGATAAGCTTTTGCGCTTGTCAAAGGAATTATGGACAGACGCAGTCGAAAGGTATAAAATAACAGAGTAAAATGATATCGGAAAGGAGCCCAAATTGAAAATAACATTTCTTGGAGCCGCCCATGAGGTCACAGGCAGTCTGACGCTCATAGAGGCCGGCGATAAAAAAGGCGTTGTGGACTGCGGCATGGAGCAGGGAAAAGATATATTTGAAAATCAGGAGCTTCCCGTGGCGCCGGGGACTTTGGACTTTGTGCTGCTTACCCACGCCCATATCGATCACTCCGGCAACCTGCCGCTTCTCTATAAAAACGGCTTTCGCGGCAGCGTATACGCCACCGCCGCCACCTGCTCACTGTGCGCTATAATGCTGCGCGACTGCGCCAACATACAGATGCAGGAGGCTGAGTGGAAATCCCGCAAGGCCCAGCGCAACGGCGGCGCGCCTGTGGAGCCGCTTTATGATATGGACGATGTGGAGGGCATACTGAAAGCCTTCATACCCTGCGATTACGGCGAGAAGGTGCAGATAAACGACTGCTTTTCCGCCCGCTTCACCGATGTGGGGCATCTTCTGGGCTCGGCCTGTATTGAGACCTGGTTCACCGAGGGCGGCGAGACGCGCAAGATGACCTTCTCCGGCGATATCGGCAACGCGGCTCAGCCCATACTGAAAGACCCACAGCATATAACCGATACCGAATACCTGATGATAGAGTCCACCTACGGCGACCGGGATCACGACGCCCAGCGCCCCGACTATGTGGCGGAGCTGGCGGCAGTTATCCAGCGTACGCTGGACAGAAACGGGAATGTGGTCATTCCCGCCTTTGCCGTGGGCCGCACTCAGGAGATGCTGTATTTTATTCGCGAGATCAAAGAAAAGAAGCTGGTGACAGGCCACGGCGACTTCCCCGTGTATATAGACAGCCCCCTTGCTATCGAGGCCACCGGCGTTTTCCTGCAGTGCGACACCGAGTATGTGGACGAGGAAATGAAAAAGCTCATCCGCAGCGGCATAAACCCCATAACCTTCCCCGGCCTGAAGATAGCCGTTTCACAGGATGAGTCCAAGGCCATAAACGAGGACAAAACGCCCAAGGTGATAATATCGGCCAGCGGTATGTGCGACGCGGGCCGCATCCGCCACCACCTGAAGCACAATTTGTGGCGAAAAGAATGCACGATACTGTTTGTGGGCTATCAGGCCGTGGGCACGCTGGGAAGGCT
>CAZLIJ010000038.1:9899-10523 GCA_964559305.1 uncultured Oscillospiraceae bacterium
TGCACGACGGGCTGAAAAAAGTGAAGCTTTTCAACGAGGAGATAGAAGTAAACGCCGAAATAACCGCCCTGCCCGGCGTCAGCGGTCACGCGGACAAGACCGGCCTTATAAACTGGCTGCGGGCAATACCCGAAAAGCCCAAAATGGTGTTTGTGGATCACGGCGATCCCGACGCCTGCGAAAGCTTTACAAAGTGCCTGCACGACGAGTACGGCTATAATTCCTTTGCGCCGTACAGCGGCACAAGCTTTGACCTTATCACCGGCAAATTCGACCTTATAACTCAGGGCAAGCCTGTGGAGACAAAGCAGCCCGCCGACCATCCGGGCGCGGAGCCCCAGCATGATAACCCCGTGTTCAACGCCCTTGCCGCCGCGGGCGAGCGGCTGATGAGGGCAATAAGAGCCGTTTCCGGCAGCCCCAACAGGGACTTGCGCTCCTTCACCGATCAGGTGCAGAAGCTGGCGGAAAAACTGGAACGCTACAAAAAAGGCTGATAACACAAAAAATCCCGGAGCTTTCGCTCCGGGATTTTTTGATATGTCAAAGAAATTTATCCAGCTCTTTTTCCACCTGAGGCATCTTTTTCACCTTGGGATCGCTGAAAGGTTTGCCCCTGGCCAC
>CAZLIJ010000039.1:0-10428 GCA_964559305.1 uncultured Oscillospiraceae bacterium
ATATGCGCTGCAAAGGTGTCATCGTCAAAACTTCCGGTACCATGTGCACCTTTTAATTATTCCTCTTTCTCGTTTCAATGTGTTTGATACACCTTAAGTTCATTGAGATGGTCCTTTCTTTTCCTGTTTCGGCGACGGGATTTGTCCCTTTCTTTCGGCCTTCGTGGATGAAGTTCCGCTTCAAACGCGCTTCCGTCAATGAAGTGCAGTTCCAATTTCCGGTCTCTTGTAACCAGCGCACTATCCAACACCATTGAGCAAACTGCATCATCAAACTTAATAGTGGCAACAGACACTCCAGTAAACTTTTCCAGATAAGCTGTTATTTTTTGCAGCCGTTCTTCCCTGTAGCCGTACTTTTTCCTGTCACGAATTGCGACGCCGACAGCTGTATTCAAGTCCCTTATTATACCTGGATGAGTTTTCATATAGGCCTGAACTGCGAGCAAAAAGTAGTTTCTTAAATCGCTACCTTCGCTCCGGGAAGATGTCCGCCGATGCCGGGTTTCGCACCCTGACCCATTTTTATTTCAATGGCCGCGCCGGCTTTAAGATAGTCCTCATACACGCCGAAGCGCCCTGACGCCACCTGAACGATGGTGTTCTTGCCGTAGACATAGAAATCCTCGTGAAGCCCGCCCTCGCCGGTGTTGTAGCATATGCCCAGTTCCTTTGCTGCCCGGGCCAGACTCAAATGCACATTATAGCTTACAGAGCCATAGCTTATGGCGGAAAACATGACCGGCATTGAAAGCTCCAGCTGAGGCTCCAGCCTGCATAAAAGCTTTCCGCTTTTATCCCGTTCCACGCCGTCCGGCTTTTTGCCCAGAAACACCCTTGTCTCCATGGGCTCTCGCAGGGGGTCGATGGAAGGATTTGTTACCTGAGAGGCATTGATGAGCAGGCGGTCGAAGTAGCCGGGTATGGGCTTGGGATTGCCCATGGAGGACAAAAGCACACCGCCGGTTTTGGCCTGCAAATATATCTCGCGGACAGTCTGACTGTCCCAGTTGGCGTTTTCCCGGAACGATGTATCGGATTTTACGATCTTTAGCGCGTGGGCGGGGCAAAAAGCCGAACAGCGCTGGCAGTTGACGCAGTGGCTTTCGTCAATCGTCAGCTCCTTTGTCTCCCTGTTGAAGGCATAGACCCCATGGGCGCACTGGACGGCGCACATACCGCAGGATATGCAGCGCTCGCGGCTGCGGATAATTTCAAATTGGGGATAGAGGTAATCAATGCCCATGTCAGTAAGCCCCCTTATCAACCTGCACAACCACAGGCTCGCCGCCGGCAGGCGCGTATATTCTGTCGGGACAGGGTTCCATCACCCGTATGGCGGATTCCTCGCTGGCAACATACACGGTATCGCCTTTTTCACCCACCACCATGCTGCGCAGCTTCAACCGGTCGTTGAGCGCCATAAGTCCGCCCTCAAAGCCCAGCACAATGGAAAAGGGCCCCGTTATAAGAAGGCTGGAATAGATCGTGCGCAGGTAGCTGAGCTTCTCCCGCTCCTCAGGACTTTTGTGCTCAATGGTGGACCAGAAGGGAGCGGCAATGACACTTGCAAGCTCCTGCACGGTAAGCCCCTGCTTGCGCAGAAGAAAATCAGCAATATAGGTTATGACCTCGGTGTCGGTCTGCAAAGTACATTTATAGCCAAACATCTCTATATACCGCCGGTTGGCGTCGTAGGAGGAGATCTCGCCGTTGTGGACTATGGAGTAGTCCAGCAGCGCAAAGGGGTGCGCCCCGCCCCACCAGCCGGGCGTGTTGGTGGGATAGCGGCCGTGGGCAGTCCAGCAGTAGCCGCTGTATTCCTCCAGCCGATAGAAGCGGCCCACATCTTCGGGATAGCCCACAGCCTTGAAAACACCCATGTTCTTCCCGCTTGAAAAGACAAAGGAGCCGGGAAGGCTTGTGTTGATGTGCATGACCACGCGGGCAATAAACTCCCTCTCATCCACCTGCATACTGGACAGCACCGAGCGCAGCGGCGTGACAAAATAGCGCCAGATCAGCGGCTCATCAGTTATCTGGGGAATGGTTCTTGTTGGAATAGTCTCTGAACGGACGATCTCCAGCGTGGAGCGCAGATAGCTTTCGCAGGCTGAGCGGCAGCTTTCGTCGTTAAAAAATATATGCAGCGCGAAAAAGTCCCTGTATTCAGGATATATGCCGTAGGCGGCAAAGCCGCCGCCCAGCCCGTTGGAGCGGTCGTGCATGGGCTTCATGCTTTCCACAATGGCCTGCCCGGTCATGCTGCGGCCCTTTCTGGAAATTACGGCGGCAATGGCGCAGCCGGAAGGAATGCGTATTTCACCCTCCAGTTTTTTCATAATCTCATCAACCCCTAATCGTAAAAAAAGACGTTCCGGCAGGGAAGGCATAGCTTTCCCGCTGGAACGTCGTTGTTCTATATTTATTATACGGAATTGACCAATTTGCGCAAGTCTGCATATTGACAAATTTCTTCCGGGATTCCCATGAGCCTTTCTGCAATTTTGCCAATTGTTTTTCCGGCGCGGCTGATGTATACTCCCAACATCGAGAGACACAGGCGTCTCAGGGAATAACTCCCTCAAGACGCCGGTGTCTCTCTTTTTTTATTTTGCGAGGTCAGCGTTATGAACTCCGTTCCTGAGATTTTTTTAAGCATGGTCTTGTAGGCCGCTCCACAAAAGAATCTTTGCGGGGGTCAACGGAAAAGGAAAGCACAAAACTGGCCGATAGCTGCGGATACGGGCGTGAATATTCTTTTCCCGGGTGATACAACCCTGCGAGTACGCACAGTTTTTGCTGTTTTTGACCGCTGTTAGACGTGCGCTGACATAAAAGAGAGAAATAACGAAAGAGAGGGAATAACTATGACTTTCAGTTCAGTTAACACAATTTGGGCGCTTTTAGGCGCCGCGCTGGTTTTCTTTATGCAGGCCGGTTTTTCCATGTGCGAAGCGGGCTTCACAAGAGCAAAAAACACCGGCAATATCCTCATGAAAAACCTGATGGATTTCTGCATCGGAACCCCGTGCTTCTGGCTCATTGGCTTTGGCATAATGTTCGGTGCGGGAAACGGACTGTTCGGCTGGCTTGATCCGGGTATTGCAAAGGATTATAGCTACATTTTGCCAGGCGGTGTTTCCACCTGGGCGTATGCCATCTTCCAGACCGTGTTCTGTGCCACCGCCGCGACCATCGTTTCCGGCGCAATGGCCGAGCGCACAAAGTTCAGCGCCTACTGCATATATTCCGCTGCCATCTCGCTGCTTATCTATCCCATCTCCGGGCATTGGATATGGGGCGGCGGCTGGCTGAGCGCCCTTGGCTTCCACGATTTTGCCGGCTCCACGGCTGTACATATGGTGGGCGGCGTATGCGCCATGATCGGCGCGAAAATGCTGGGGCCCCGCATCGGCAAGTATGATAAGCAGGGCAAGCCGGTGGCAATTCTGGGTCATAACCTGACCTTTGCCGCACTGGGCGTGTTTATTCTCTGGTTCTGCTGGTTCGGCTTCAACGGCTGCTCCACTGTGGGTATGGATTCCGATGATCTGATTTTGAGCGCCGGGCTTATATTCTTCAACACCAACCTCGCGGCGGCTTGTGCCTGCTGCGCCACCTTGATATTTACATGGATTCGCTACGGCAAGCCGGACGTTACCATGACCTATAACGCGGCTCTGGCCGGACTTGTAGCCATCACCGCGGGCTGCGACGCCGTAAATCCCCTTGGCGCTGCCGTTATCGGTGTTGTGGTGGGTGTCGTGGTCGTCCTGTCCGTGGAGTTTTTCGATAAGATCGCCAAGATAGACGACCCTGTGGGCGCAATTTCCGTCCATGGCGTCTGCGGCGCGCTGGGCACTATCCTGACAGGAGTGTTCGCCACCGGCGTGTCCACCGAAAAAGGTCTTCTGTACGGCGGCGGCTTCCACATGCTGGGGGTCCAGCTGCTGGGCGTGGCGTCCGTTGCGGTGTATGTGGCTATCATCATCACCGTTGTGTTTCTGATTCTTAAGAAAACCGTGGGTCTCAGGGTCACGGCAGAGGAGGAGATCATGGGTCTTGACGAGTCTGAGCACGGTCTTGTCACCGCCTACGCGGGCTTTGCCATGCTGCCTGATACCACTGCGCTGCCCGGTGACGCTGCCCAGACTGCCGCTGCCGGCAGTGTTCCAGCGGCACAGGCAGTGCCGGTGAAGCGAGTACCCAGCTTTGACGACAGCGGCCCGAAGCTTACAAAGGTGGAGATCGTATGCCGGGAGTACCGCCTGGAGAACTTGAAACAGGCCATGATGGATATAGGCATCACGGGCATGACTGTTTCCCACGTTCTCGGCTGCGGAGTGCAGAAGGGCAAGCCGGAGTTTTACCGCGGCATTCCCGTGGAGACCACGCTGCTGCCCAAGGTGCAGGTAGAAATCGTTGTCAGCAAGGTCCCCGTGCGATCTGTCATTGAAACCGCAAAGAAGGTTCTTTACACCGGTCACATAGGTGACGGCAAGATATTTGTCTACGATGTGGAGAACGTTGTCAAGGTCCGCACCGGCGAGGAGGGCTACGACGCCCTGCAGGACGAGGAGTAAAGATAAAAAAGTAAAGCGCCTGATTTCAGGCGCTTTACTTTTTCGTTTATTGACGCAAAATTTACTTTGAAAGATAGCTCACGAGCAGTTCCTGCAGCAGATCGTCACGATCTATGCGGCAGATAAGGCTGCGGGCGTTATTGTAGTTCGTGATATATGTGGGATCTTCGGAAAGAATATAGCCCACAAGCTGATTGATGGGGTTATAACCCTTCTCTTTAAGAGAATTGTACACGGACGACAATATCTCTTTCATTTCAATTTTGCTGTCGATGGCGGTAAATTTTCTTGTTGCGTCCTCCATGCCTGTCACCCCTTACTTTTTTGGAAAATTACAAAATCTCTTTTGCACCTCTTTATTATACCAAAAAAATACCCGGTGTAAAGGCCTGCAATATTACCGTTGTATTACAGTTTCAGCGTATCACCGCGCCGCACTTCTCCTCAAGAGCCTTTAATACGGCTTTTACGATCTCGTCGGCATGGTCGTCGGTGAGGGTCTGATCGTCGGCGCGCATGGTCAGCGAGAAGGCCACGGACTTTTTGCCGCTGACGATATGGCTGCCGGTGTACACGTCGAAAAGATCGCATTTTTTCAGATAATCGCCGCCGGCGGCGCAGATGCACTCCTCAAGTCTGCCAACGGAAATGTCGTCGTCGCAGACTATGGCGATATCGCGGTTGATGGACGGGAAGCGGGGCAGGGGCTTATAAATGGGCTTTGAGCCGCGAGCCTGATACATGGCGCCAAAGGCCAGCTCCGCGCAGTAAAGCTCCGCGTCCACGCCGTAATTTTTGGCCACTCTGGGGTCGATCTGACCGAAAACGCCCACGCAGATGCCGTCAACATAAACTCTGGCGCAGCGGCCGGGATGATAGGAGGGATTATTTTTTTCAGCCACAAATTCCGGCTTGCGGGTGCGGAAGCTCTTCAGCAGGGTTTCCACCCAGCCTTTAACGGCGTAAAAATCAACATCCGCGCCATAAGCGCCCATGGAGAGCACCTCAGGCTCGTCGGCCAGTCCGTCGCCCCGCTGGAAGTAGACCCGGCCCAGCTCATAAAGTCTGGCGGACTTGTTGCGGAAATTATAGTTGCGGGTGAGAATCTCCAGCATGGAGGGCAGGGTGGTGGTGCGCATTATGGAGGTATCCTCGCCCAGGGGGTTGAGGATTTTCATGCTGTCTCTCAGGGGAGAGCTTGCAGGCAGACGGATCTTGTCGTAATATGAGGGGCTTATGAAGGAATAGGTGATGATCTCGTCCATGCCCATACTGCGGCAGACGTCGCCCAGCTGGCGGCGGGCCTGCTGAACCTCTGTGTAGCCGCCGCAGCGGGTGTTGCCGCCGGAAAACTTCACGGGGATGTTGTTGTAGCCGTATATCCGTGCCACTTCCTCGGCAATATCGGAGTAATGCTCCACATCGCCTCTCCAGGAGGGAACGATTATAGTGTCGCCATCCAGCTTGAAATCAAGCTCCAGCAGGATCTTTTCCATAGACGCCCTGTCGATGTCCGTGCCAAGAAGGGCGTTTATCTTATCCGGCTCCAGCTTCACGGTGGTGGGCTTCAAGGGCTTTGGCTGCACGTCAACTATGCCCTCCACGACCTCGCCCGCGCCCAGCATTTCCACAAGCTCGCAGGCTCTGTTCACGGCGGCCAGCGTGTTGGCCGGGTCAAGCCCCTTTTCGTATCTTGACGAGGCGTCGGTGCGCATACCAAGGGCAACGGCAGTGCGGCGGATGGAGGTGCCGTCAAAGTTTGCGGACTCAAAAAGCACCATGGCGGTGTCGCCAACTATTTCGGAGTTGGCGCCGCCCATAACACCGGCTACGCCCACAGGGCGGTCAGTGTCGCAGATGCACAGCATGTTTTCTGTAAGCTCTCTGGCGGCTCCGTCCAGCGTTTCGATGGTCTCGCCCTTTTTGGCTCGGCGGACATGTATCTCGCCGTTATTGACGCAGGAAAAATCAAAGGCGTGCATGGGCTGACCGTATTCCATCATAACGTAGTTGGTGATATCCACGATGTTATTTATGGGGCGCATACCGCAGGCGCGGATACGCTGGCGCATCCACTTGGGGGAGGGGGCGATCTTCACGTTTTTGACCATGCGGGCGGTATAGCGCAGGCAAAGCTCCGGCTCCTCCACCACGACTTTAACAAGCTCGGCGGCGTTTCCGCCGGCCTTTGCCGCCACCTGAGGCGTGTGCAGCTTAAGGGGCTTGTTGAAGGTCACGGCGGCCTCCCGCGCAAGCCCTATCATGCACAAGCAGTCGGGGCGGTTGGGGGTGATCTCAAACTCCACCACATGGTCGTCTTTGCCGATGACAGGCTTTATATCCCCGCCGATGACCGCGTCGTCCTCGTGCATGATGAGAATGCCGTCGTCGATGCAGTTGGGGAATTCCTTCTGCTGGGCGTGAAGGTCGCCAAGCCCCAAAATCTTGCCGGATTTCGTGTCATAGGCCACCATATCCCATTCATGGATGTTCTGGTAATCGAAAACGCCTTCGGCGGTCTTGCCGCCGATGTCCAGCGTGCATTTCCAAAGATTAATACCGGCGGGCTCAACGCTTTTCACGCCCGCGCACACCACGCTGCCGAAAACCCTGTCGCCGGGCTTGATGCCCGCGGGGATGGAGGGCTTTTCGGGGTCCATGGGCCGGTAATTATTCAAAAGCGCCGCAGGCTTAATATGGCCGTAGGCAAAGTCGTGAACGTCCAGCTCCAGCTCCTTCAGGGAGCAGAGCATACCGTTGGACATTACGCCCCTGAGAAGGCCGCTTTCTATGGCTTTTCCGCCGGGCAGCACAGCACCAGACCTTGCAACGGGCACTACGTCGCCCATATGGATGTTCCACGCGCCGGTGACTATCTGGACGGGGGCTTTTTCGCCCACGTCTATCATGGTGACGAACATATGGTCGGAATCGGGATGCTTTTCGATGGACAGTATCTTGCCCACCACCACGTTTTTGATCTCCGCGCCCAGATCGGTGGTGATCTCCTGCTTGGAGCCTGACATGGTCATAGCCTCCGCAAACTCGTGGTCGGGCGCGTCTGCCTCAACAAATTCGTTGAGCCAGTTTCTTGATAACAGCATAATTCAGCCCTCCTTTCTCAGAACTGTTCCAGCAGCCTGACGTCGTTTTCAAATATCAGGCGCAGATCGTTGATTTTGTATTCGCCCAGAGCCAGCCGCTCCAGACCCATGCCGAAGGCCCAGCCGGAGTAAACGTCCGGGTCAATGCCGCAGTTTTTCAGCACCTTGGGATGCACCATGCCGGCGCCCAGAATTTCTATCCAGCCCTCGCCCTTGCAGGTGGGGCAGCCCTTGCCGCCGCACTTGTGGCATTGGATGTCCATTTCGCAGCTGGGCTCGGTGAAGGGGAAGTGGTGGGGGCGGAAACGGGTAACTGTGCCCTCCCCGTATATCTGCTGCACCACAAGATTCAGCGTGGCCTTAAGGTCGCCCATGGTGATGCCCTTGTCGATGACCATGCCCTCGATCTGGTGGAACATGGGGGAGTGGGTGGCGTCCACCTCGTCCTTGCGGTAAACCCGGCCGGGGGCCAGCATACGGATGGGCAGGGGCCGGGATTCCATGGCGCGCACCTGCATATTGGAGGTCTGGGTGCGCAGGCAGATGCTGCTGTCCTGAGTGAGATAGAAGGTGTCGGACCACTCTCTTGCCGGGTGGTTATCGGGTGTGTTGAGCTTGGAGAAGTTGTATTCGGAAAGCTCAATCTCCGGGCCGTCCAGTATCTCAAAACCCATGCCGATGAAAATGTCCTTTATCTGGTCGAGAACGTTATACATGGGATGCTTGTGGCCGATGGCAACAGCCGCTCCGGGGATGGTGACGTCCACAGTTTCGGCTTTGAGCTTCATATCCAGCATCTTTTCCGCCAAGGCGCCCCGGCGGCTTTCAAGGGATTCCTCCAGCTCGCTTCTCAGCTGATTTGCAAGCTGACCCATAACCGGGCGCTCCTGTTCGGAAAGCTTGCCCATCTGCTTCAATATGGCGGTCAGCTCGCCCTTTTTGCCAAGATATTTTACCCGCAGCGCCTCAAGGGCGTCCACGTCATCGGCGCTGCCGATGGCTTCCATCGCCGATTCCCTCAGCTTTTGCATGAGTTCTTTCATGTTTAAAATCCTTCCATAATTATTCCGTCGGGTCAGGGCAAAAAAATAAGCCCTCCGTCCCCAAAAAACAGGGACGAAAGACATTTCTTCCGCGGTACCACCCGGCTTCGGCACAAAGGCCGCGCTCATTGCCGGGTAACGGACGGCTCCGCCGGTGATTGGCCGGTGCTCCCGGGCGAACCAAACGCATACAGCCGCAGGGAGCTTTCAGCCGGTGACTCCCATTCTCTTTCGCGGCGGAAAAAACGTTATCTTCCCGTTCATCGCAAATATATATTAACGTCATTACTTATAACACCTTTTTCCGCTTTTGGCAACACCAAATTGACTAATGAAGGGCAGGATTATATAATATACTGAATTATGGCGGGAACACCCGGAGGCTCAATTGTGGATAATGACATGAAAAACGCCCCTTTTATAGAAAAAAGCGAGGCCTTATTGCCCAGACGGGACAAAAACACAAACAAAACGGACTATGGCAGAATACTTATAGCCGGCGGCTGCGTGGGCTATACAGGAGCGCCAACCATGTGCGCCCGGGCCGCGCTGAGAGCGGGCGCGGGGCTTGTTTATCTGGGCGTGCCGTCTTCCATATATGATATAACCGCCGTGAAAAACGACGAGGCCATGCCCTTTCCGCTGCCCTCGGACGCTGACGGCAGACTTTCGTATTCCGCGCTGCCGGTGCTGGCGGAAAGGCTCAATAAATGCGCTGTGGGCGTTATAGGCCCTGGCCTTGGCCGCAGCAACGAAATTACGGCGCTGGTGAGTGAGCTTATAAAAAGCTGCCGCAGACCGCTATTGCTGGACGCCGACGGGCTTTTTGCCGTTTCCCGGGACATAAGCGTGCTGCTGGACGCGCCCTGTCAGATAGTTGTGACGCCCCACGAAGGGGAGTTTGTCCGCATGGGCGGAAAGCTCACCGGCAATAAAGCGGCGGACGCCCTGGCGTTTTCCATGGAGCACGGCTGCGTGACAGTGCTGAAGGGGCCGGAAACTGCGGCGGCTTTTCCGGATGGGGAGGTATATGTTTCCCGCTTTGGAAATCCCGGCATGGCCGTGGGCGGCTCGGGCGATGTGCTCTCGGGGATAATCGGCGGGCTCATGGGCCAACTTACGCTGAAAAAGGCGGTGCTGGCGGGGCTTTATATACACGGCGCCGCCGGCGACGCCTGCGCCAGGCGGCTGGGGGAATATTCCATGCTCCCCGGCGATATTATAGAAACGATGCCACAGGTGATGAAGGAACTAATAAAATGACCGGAGGATATTATGAAGCGAACGGCAGTGTTCGCACTGATGATAGCCCTGTCACTGCTCACAGCCTGCGGAGGCGGTGCGGAGCGGGAGGCCTTTGAAAAGTTTTCCGGGAAACTGGCCGCGGCAGAGAGCTTGTCGTTTACTGCCAATGTGACGGCCCAGTACGACGACAGAAGCTGCGAGTTCACCCTTGATTACGCCCAGAGCAGCGAACAGGGCGCCGTGGTCACGGTGAAGGCGCCGGATATGATAGCGGGCATCACCGCCAGAATAGCGCCGGGCTCGTCTGAGCTTGAATACGACGGCAGAATACTGGACACAGGTGATCTGACGCCCTCGGGCCTTACGCCGGTGTCGTCCCTGCCCAAGCTGGCGGAAACGCTGAAATCGGGTCATGTGGACATGGTGTGGAAGGAGGGGGACGCAACTGTG
>CAZLIJ010000040.1:0-10303 GCA_964559305.1 uncultured Oscillospiraceae bacterium
GGGGGTCAGGGCTATATCTCCAACGTGGCCGAAGACCCTGAAAAGCGCCGGCAGGGGGTGGGCGACAGGCTCATTTCCCAGCTGGTGGACACAGCGAAAAAGCTTGAGCTGGAATTTCTCACGCTGGAGGTCAGAGCCTCCAACGCTCCGGCCGTAGCCCTGTATGCAAAGCACGGGTTCAGCCCGGTGGGAGTGCGGAAAAATTACTATGAAAAACCCCGTGAAGATGCTATACTGATGTCATTATTTTTTTGAAACGAGGCAAAAAACACTTGAAGATACTTGCTTTTGAGTCCTCCTGTGACGAGACGGCTGTGGCCGTGGTGGAGGACGGAAGAAATGTGCTGACGGATCAGGTATTCTCTCAGGCCGACCTGCACGCCATATATGGCGGCGTTGTGCCGGAGATCGCGGCAAGGAGCCATGTGGAGGTCATTTCCCGCCTTTCCCAGCGGGCGCTGGAGGAGGCCGGCGTCACCCGCGGCGACATTGACGCCGTGGCTGTTACCTACGCGCCGGGACTTATTGGCGCGGTGCTGGTGGGCGTCAATTTTGCCAAAGCCGCGGCGCTGGCGCTTAATGTGCCACTTATTCCGGTGCACCATGTCCGGGGCCATATCGCCGCGAACTATATCGCCTATCCCCAGCTGGAGCCACCGTTTCTGTGCCTTGCCATATCCGGGGGCAACACCATTCTGGTGGACGTGCGGGATTATACCGACATGAAGATACTGGGCGCCACCAGGGACGACGCGGCGGGGGAGTGCTTTGACAAAACTGCCAGAGTGCTGGGGCTGCCTTATCCCGGCGGAAAGCCCATAGACGATCTGGCAAAGGACGGCGATGACACGAAGTACGCTTTCCCCATCGGCCATGTGGACGGCAGCCCCTATGACATGAGCTTTTCCGGGCTTAAAACCGCCGTGATTAACCTTGTGCACAACGCCCAGCAAAAGGGCGAGGAGCTGGACAGAGCCTCTCTGGCGGCGTCCTTCACAAAGGCCGTCAGCGATTCGCTGGTGCCAAGAACGATGCAGGCCGCAAGGGAGCTGGGCTATAAAAAGATCGCCGTGGCCGGCGGAGTGGCCGCAAACTCCCGTATACGGGCCGATTTCAAAGCCGCCGCGGAAAAGGCGGGAGCGGAGCTTTTCGTGCCGCCGCTGAAGCTGTGCGGCGACAACGCTGCCATGATAGGCTGCCAGGGTTACTATGAGTACTTGTCCGGCGCGTGGGCAGGCAGCGATCTCAACGCCTACGCCACCATGGATATATAGAACGGGAAGTGACAGGAAAATGGGCGTCCACGACGGGCACAGACAGCGCATGAAGCAGCGTTTTCTGGAACACGGGCTTGATAATTTCAACGACATAAACGCGCTGGAGCTGCTGCTGTTTTACGCCCTGCCCAGATGTGATACCAATGTGGTGGCCCACCGGCTGCTGGACAGCTTCGGTTCGCTTCCGGCTGTGCTGGAAGCATCTGCCCAGGAGCTGGAGAAGGTAGAGGGCGTGGGGGAGAGCGCGGCGGTGCTGCTGCGCCTTGTGCCGCAGATGAGCCGGCGGTATATGACGGCAAAGGCCGAGAGCATGGATGTGCTCAGCGATTCCGCCGCCGCCGGAAACTATTTTCTGCCCAGATATATGTACGAGCAGGACGAGGTGGTGTATCTGGCCTGCCTTGATTCGGTCCACAGGGTCATCTGCTGCCGGGAGATAGGCCGGGGCGTGGTCAACGCCGCGGAAGTCAGTGTGCGCAAGATAGTTGAGCTGGCGCTGCAGCAGAACTCCGCCGCCGCCATACTGTCCCATAACCATATAAACGGTCTTGCGCTTCCCTCCCGGGAGGATGAGCTGACCACCCGCAAAATCAGCTCGGCGCTCAGTCTTATGGGCATAAAACTGGTGGATCATATCATAGTTGCGGGGGATGAATTCGTTTCCATGGCCGACAGCGGTTTGCTGAACGGCGCTTTTGATGCATGAGGAATTGCGCCTCATGCATCTTTTTTTCACATTTTCGCATATCAGATATTATGTAAAGTGTCAACTGTTTCTAACTTGTAACAGAAGTCCATCACAGAAAATGTGAGATATTTTTGATTTTTAATTTTTTCCTGAGAGATAAGAAAAATATTAATGTTCAAAACCCTGTTGAAAATGTTGATAACTATTTGAAGAATAATTATTAATAAAGATTATGTAAAGTACTTGCTTGTGTAAATACCCCCTGAATAGGGGGAATTAGAAAATGAAAAGAGAGGATGTAATTCCATTTTATAACAATTTGCACCGCAAAAAATTGCTTTGTAAATTCTTTATACAAATAGTTATCTCGTCAAGTATAACACGGTTGACTTTTATCGGCTTAATGTGCTACAATACCTAAGCTTGATATTATTAGCTGGATTAGCTCAGTCGGTAGAGCGCCTGATTCGTAACTTATAGACCACCGTCCCCACAATTAAATACGCTAATGTAGCTCAGTTGGTAGAGCAGCTGATTCGTAATCAGCAGGTCGCTGGTTGTCCATAAGGTCAGGTATTTTCAAACGCGCGAAAAGATGGTAAACTAACAAACAGAACTTCGACGGAGACAGTCGGTTCTCACAGATGCTGGTGTAGCTCAGTTGGTAGAGCAGCTGATTCGTAATCAGCAGGTCAGGTGTTCGAGTCACCCCACCAGCTCCACGTCTCCGTCAAGGTATCTTGACGGAGATTTTTCTATGTCTGGAGGTGTCATCGTGGCGAAAAAGGATTATACTGTTTCCATGAAAAACGCGGAAGCGTCCGTCCGTATGGAGGGATATACAGTAACCCCCAAAATGTGCAATCAGTGCAAGCGGGTACTCAGCGGCAAAACCACAACAGCCGAGTGCCTGAAGCAGTTTACGGCCACAAAAGCGGCAAAGGTGGTCAAATAAATGGGATACAGCATTGATCCAATTTCAGATAACTGCTATCCAAGCACAACAGTCCTGATCAATAAACTGGATATCCGTGATGAGGAAACTTGAACGAAGCGGAAACCCTTGCCACATATATTAACGCCTCCAAGCTGGAAGACAGCTTGGAGGCGCTTTTGACTTTGCCCACTACCAGGCGATCCATCATTTTTTTCTGACTTATACGACTGGGCGGGACAAATCCGCATGGTCAATATCAGCAAGTTATGATCGCCACCATCCAGGCGGCGAATGGTGTGATAGATTTGCTGAAAGACGTGCTGGATAAGGGTATTGTCACCTCAGTGAAGGCAAGTGCTCATGTTTTTTAAATATAATGCGGTTTGCAATGCAGCGATCGCTCGTTCGGTCAAGGAAACATGACAACTGCAGCGTGTATTCCTGAAATCTCAATTCATGGGTTGCCTCAAAATGTTAGACTTACAAATTGCAATTTGAAATAATTTTCCTGATTTTTGTACTATATGCTATAATATAAATATATTCTTGTTGACAAAATAAAAACAGTAGTACGATAGGGGGTAACATGAACAACAACACAATCAAGCTGGGGATCGGATTTGCCACCGGACGCAAGAGCTTTAAGAAGGTACTCAGCTCATACATTTACAGCTGGAATGAGTCGGGGATTCGGGACAAGCTACAGGCGAATATCAGCCTCAGCCTGTTTGTCGCCTATGATGTCGGGTACTCTAACACACAGTCCACGGATTACACCAATTTGAATCAGGAAATGGTAGATGCGTTTGAGGAAATTGTGTTTCTCGGTTCCAAAAACGCACAACGCAGCGTTCAGCAGCTCATCGACGACGGCGGTTTGACTGCCGCTGACGCCAAGCTGCTGTTTGGAGCCGGCTATGCAGGGAAGCGCAACGCCATTGTTTATGCTGCCCTGGAGCACGGAATGGACTATCTTCTGTTTCTGGACGACGATGAATATCCTGTGGCTGTTACCAAGACCCGTGATAGCTGCCTATGGGGCGGGCAGTATGTGCTGCCTGTCCATTTGCAGAACATCAAAAACGCAGACATCACTAACGGATACCACTGCGGCTATATTTCCCCCATCCCGCAGATGCGCTTTAACGAGTTAATGACAGAGCTGGATTTCAGCCGCTTTATTGAGGCAATAAGCAATGACATTGTTAACTGGGCGTCAGTCAAACGCATCCAGCAAAACGGTGGCATCACCTATGCGGATATTCCGGTACTGCTCTCCACAGAGGCCGTTCCGGTCACAGAGGTCAACCACTGCAAGTTTATCTCCGGCTCCAACCTCTGCATCAATCTGACGGCCCCTGATAGAACGTTCGCGTTCTTCAATCCACCCGGTGCAAGAGGTGAGGACACCTTCCTCAGCACCATGCTTAGCGATCGTGTTGTGACGCGCGTCCCTTGCTACACCTTCCACGACGGATTTTCTGCCTATCACCATTTGCTGGACGGAGTTCTCCCACTGCATCTTGAACCGGTCCTGCCGGACAGCAATGCGGTGGTCACCCGCTTCTATAACGCCTGCGTCGGATGGATTCGCTACAAGCCGCTGCTTCTCTACGTCACCGATCCAGATGCCTATGAATCTACCATCGCGGCAATGAAACGGACACTGGAGGAGATTTTGCCTAAGCTGTGCGCCTTTTTTGATCGTCCGGAATTCATGAACCTTTCCACGGAACTCTCCAAGTATAGCAAATCCGTTCCAAAACACTACCAACAGTTTTTACAGATCCAGACGGCGTGGACGGCCTTACTCAAGGAGAAAAAGTACTGGCATAGTTCTTGATCCTGCGTCAGGTGTTCCACTGGCGCTGGCTGCAAAAGCAGAACTGTTCTCAGCCTGAATCCCCCGTTTGACTGGCCCGTTGCCGTCCTCGCGGGCTGCTGACACTGCGTTGAGTGGAAAATTATCTTTTACTTTTTACTATTTTGTGGTATAACATTATCAAGAAACGCCGAAACCCTTGTAAAATCAACGGTTTCGGCGTTTAATGTTACTAACGCGCTATTAGTTCAGCGCTGAACAGCTATTTTTTCATTACTTTTGTTCAGCTTTTTCAAGCCGGTTTCGGTGACGTTCGGAAGCTTGATCAGTTCAATGGCCTGTTTCAATTCTTCAACGGTTTTGTGGTTATAAACCCGGTTGCCGGTATCTTTGGAAACGTGGCCCATCATCAAATCAATACATTTGCGATTGTCCCCGGCGCTGTCCAATAAGCTTTCAAAAGTATGGCGGCATTCATGCGGGGTTTTATCGTCATTCAAACAGGCCATGGCGTCTTTCCAAAATAGGCGGTATTGGCTTTGTGAACATTTTCCCCCGTTATAACTGAACAAATATTCAGCGCCTTCAGCAAGCCGGGCTTCGATAATTGGCCGGATCAGGCTATGAATCGGAACAACACGGTTTTTCCCGGCGCGAGTTTTGGTTCCGCCTTTCATCGTTCCGGCCTGAAGATCAATGTCCGTTCGTTTCAGCGCCAAAAATTCACTGATCCGCCACCCGCTATAAATCAGGAAGATCACAGAATCCACCCATGGATCATTTTGGTGATCCCAAAGGGTTTTTATTTGGGCGTCGCTGAACCGTTCGCGGGTGGTTGGCGGAATTGGATCGGAAGTTAAAAGATCAGAATAACAGCGGCTTACCACGTCCAATTCAAGAGCGAAACGGTCAAGATGGCCCCAAAGATTTTTGATGGCTGCTTGGGTAGAATATCCCTTTCCACATTCATCAATACAGTCTTGCATTTGATATGAACGGATCGTTTTATAAGGTTTGTTGACCAGCTTGGAACAATGCTTGTAAGCCGAATATAAAGATGCCCGATTTGATTCACCCAGCTTTATGGCCCGTTTTTCTTTCCATAAAGTGAACAGCCCTTCCAAAGTAATTTTGGCTTTGTCAACGTCCCACGGATTTTTATTATAATCGGCCAATAGTTCAAGCCCTTCTTCCCGTGTGGTGGTGTACCCAACAGGAACTTGCCGTTTTTCAGCTTCATTCCAAACCTTGACTATGAACGGCCTTCGCCGGTTTCCCTGAAGCTTTGTCACGGTTCCATATCCGTTTGGATTCTTCAAAATTATCACCTGACTTTCCGAAAAAGGGTGTAAAAACCCAAGCCCGGTGATATAATAACCTTGTGGGTGCTATCATATCTTTGGGCTTCATGCTCTTTGATTTGGTATCATCTGAACCGCCTTCGGTGTTGCAACCACCGGGGGCGGTTCTTTTTTTTATCGGTATTCCCTGCGTAAATCGTCTCGCCAAGAATCGCCGTGGCAAGCCTTCATTGCCTGTTTATCCCCTTCAGCTTTCAGAACGGGGAGTTCATCAAAAGAATTGCACGAAATGAACACGCACACTTCAAAGGGCATAAGTTCTTTCACATGGACACGGGACGCGTTGCATTCGGGACGAATGTCAATGTCATAGCTGATTTCCGGCTTCCTGAATTGAATAATTTCAGCCATATTGAAAATCCTTTCTGATCCGTCCCGTGCTGCATGGGGACGGTTATTTTTTGTATTTGGGTTGTTCAGTCAGATCAGAAACATATTCAAGGGCCTTGGCCTGTCCAAGATCGTTCAGCCCTGAAAATTGATCCAATAATTCAGCTGCTTTCACATCAGTACGGAGTTGGTCAAGCCCTTCTTCCCCAAGTTGCATATCGGCCCATTCGACGCCGATCAATTCAAATGGCGTGATCCCGATACCGTCCGCTATTTTCTTGATCGTTTCCATTTTGGGAATTCGCTTTCCAGTTTCGTATTGACAAATCAGGGCTTCAGATACGCCAAGGGTTTTTCCGAGTTCCTTTTGACTTTTTCCGGCTTGCTTCCGGGCCGCTCTGATTTTCATACCAATTTCATTCATTTGGTGCTGCACCCCCTTTTATTGGAGTGTATCACAAGCAACATAAAAAATGAAGCAAATGTTTAACTTTACGCCTTGACTTTAGCGTTTGCTTTTGATAAGATAAATATAACTTAAGCAATAGCTAAAGTCAAGAACTTTTTTCAAAAACAACATCGGCTGACCTACCGGCCACGCGGGGAGAAAGGAACATTGAAATGAGAATTGACCGAAAAAAACTTCTTGTTACCATGCTGGACCAAGACAAGAACGTGTTGCAGCTGGCAGAAAAAAGCGGCGTTTCACGCGTGACAATCTCCAACGTGAAATGTGGAAAATCCTGTTCCGCTGATACTGTGAAAAAGATTGCCAAGGCCCTTAATGTGCCGGTTGAAAGCTTGGTGGAACAGTAAATGACCTATATCCCAAAGAAGAAGGTGAAACCGCTTGAACGAAGATGAATCTATATTTACTCAATGTGCTGAAGAATACGCTTCCTTGGGCTTGCCGGTGATTATGGTTAAGCGAAAGGCAAAAGAAGCAGCTATGACCAATTGGCCGAATGTTGCAACTACCGATCCGGCGGCGGCCCGGAAATGGTGGAGTGGTAAAAACAAAACCTTCAACATTGGTATTACCATGGGTGAACAAACTGGGATCGTTGATATTGAAACCGACAATCACGGAGGCCCAGATGGTGAAGAATCGCTGAAGCAGTATATGGATCAGGCCGGTGTTACGCTTCCACTCACATGGTCATTTCAAAGCGGAAGCGGCGGAATTCATCGGCTTTTTCGCTGTAATAAAGCCATTGCTAAAGCTGAAGGCATTCTTCCCGCCGTTGATGTTCGGGGCAATGGCAGCTATGCGGTTGTTCCGCCCAGTATACACCCTAACGGCCAGCCTTAACAAGGCTTCCGTCCCCGTTAAGATGGCTGTCGGCGATAAAGTCGATCTTTCCACCTATGGGCGTATATTTCACGGCGTTGGAAAGCAGGTTGAAAAATATCTGCTCAAAGCGCACCTTGTCTATGCGCACCATATACGGCGCGGCCTCGCTGAAGGAAAAGTCTATGTTTTTCTGGCGGCAAAGCGGGCCTATCATGGTCATTATACTGCTTCGAAACTCCTGATAGGGATAGGGCACCGGGCGCAGGACCATCTTGCGTGCCGAGAGCTTTTCAAAGTCCAGGCAGTCGTTGACAAGACCCAGCAGAAACTGCCCGGCCGACTGGATGTTATCCACATAATTTTTCATGGCCTCCGGGCTTTCCAGCTCATCCCCGGCAAGCTGAGAAAGGCCGATAATGGCGTTCATGGGAGTGCGCAGATCGTGGCTCATGTGGGAGAGAAAATCGTTTTTAGCGTGGTTGGCTTCACTGAGCTTTTTCATCTGGCCCTGCTCCCGCTCATATACGTCAGTCACGTCCACCCGGGTGATAAGCACCTTTTCCTGGGGCCGGTCAAGATAAGAAAACTGGAGTTTTTTCCGGCTTATGCCGCCGTCCAGATCTCTGACGGCTACAAAGGAGATAAACGAATCCGCTGTATCCAGCCTTTCGCGGATGTTGGATATAGACATATCATGGATGTTCCGCTCCACATCCTCAGGCAGCACATATTCGTGGGCATATTCTGCCACCTCCTGCTCATAGCAGGAGGAATGGAAGGGCGGCAGGGGCGTTTTTGATTGCCCCTGGTTAGAGTAAATGATATAATCCCCGGTCCTGCAATCCAGCATCGACAGGTAGTCGTAATCCACCCTGACCACCGTGTCGATCATTTCCTTGGCGGTTTTTTGCGCGTCTATATCGTAAGAATAGATAAAGCACATGACATTGCCGGACTCAGAAACGGAATACAGCCTGCCCACGGTCTGGACCCAGATGACCATGCCGTCTGACGTTTTTCTGCGGTAATCGAAAACGGTCTCGGTGTTTCCGGCCTTGAACCGGTCTATAAGCCTGAGCCGGTCGAAAAGCTCTAAGAATTTGACCCTTTCATCTGGAATAGAGCACATCTCGGCGGCGGCAGTGAGCCCGTCGTCATAACTGTGCGCAGGCTTAAGCTTCACGGAGTTTTCCGATTCGCCGTGATAGTACTCCGCCTGATTGCCGGTGAGATCATAAAGCCCCTTTGAGATAAGCTCCGGACTGTTGGCCGCGTTGAAGATATGAACCTGCTGCCGGTATTTCTCCTCCATGGTCTTTTGCTCGGTTATATCTATGGTCGCGCCGATGGAGCGGATATGCCTGCCTTGGGCGTCAAATATGGGCGTCATTATTATGCGCTCCCACCACCAGCCTTTTCCGTCCGGAGTGCGTACATACGCGTCGCCGCGGATAACGCCATCGCCTTTCTTTACCTGGCGGAACAGCTCGCGGTAGGTTTCCACGCTGTCCGGATGGACAAATCCGTCGGCTATCAGTGATTCCGGCACATTCTCAAGCAGTGGGCCGTATCCGTGCTGCATTCTGGAGGCTTTTGCCTGAAGAATGGTCTTTTTATCCACGTCATATTCCCAGGAACTCATTTTTGCCGTCTGCATGGCCAGCTGCAGAACAGTCCTCTCATTGTCCAGCTCCAGCTGGGTCTTCATCTGACTGTCCACATCAAAATAACTGCAATAAACAACAGTCTGCCCGTCTGCCTGTTGGGCAACATTTCCGATGAGGCGGAACCAGATATATTTCTGCTCGCAGTTTCTGATGCGATAGGTGACATCCACATTGCTCTCGCCCTGCTTTAAGCGGCGCACAAATTTCACAAAAAGAGGCTTATCATCCGGGTGCATGGCCTTCTCGTGAATATGCTCGTCAAAGGGCTGCATTTGCTGGCGGGTGCTGCCCAGCATACGGAAAAAGCCCTCGTTCAGGTATATCTGCTTCAAGCCTCTGCCCTTCAGGGCGTAAATGCCGATGCCGCCGGGAATGGCGTCCACCAGCTTCACAAGCTCCTCGTTCTTTTTTTGCAGTGCCGTTTGATCCGAAAGGTAGAAAAGGCAGGCGTCCACGCCGTTCCACAGCAGCTTTTTTCCTTCAATCAGAATGATATGCCCGTCATCGGTGGTTATTGTGTCCTGCCGCAGCGCCCCATCCTCCAAACGGGTCGACTGACGCAGCAGCTGGCCGGCGTTTTTTTTCGAAAGAGCGTCAAATATATTCTTTCCCGTCATTGGGGTTTCGCTTCCGTCACCAAAGAGCACGCGAAAGGCGTGATTGGCCAGCAGGATGTTTTTTGTATGTTCCTCCATGACCATGGCCGCGGTCAGGGAGTTTTCCACCACGCCGCGGTAAAGTATGTTCTCCTGGGGCGGCAGGGTCATAACGGCGCAGTATACCGGGCAGCCGTCCTCCTCGCGGATCTTTGAGGCCGCCAGGTGTATCCAGTCGACCTTGTCAGACCGTCTGCCGTCTTCCACAATGTAGCGGTAGGTCACGTTGACTGGCAGTCCCCGATGAATTTTTTCCGTTACCTCGGCACGG
>CAZLIJ010000041.1:0-1402 GCA_964559305.1 uncultured Oscillospiraceae bacterium
CAAGATTACGCCCGACACAAACTATGTCTTTTTCCCCATAGACGGTTTTGTGGGCTTCAACGATGAAAAAGTGAAAGCCGCCGCCGCGGAGCTGGCCGGAGCGCTGAAAGCCTCCTTCGGCTGCGATGTTATCAGCGGCTTTGTGGACAAAGAGCATCCGGAGATGGACGTCTCTCTTTGACGCGCCGCGCAAAAAACTCCCGCTTCATACGAAGCGGGAGTTTCTTTCAGTCTCTGGGAATGATGTCGGTTATGGTGGACGGGGTGGGGTCTTTTTTCTGCCTTTTCTTCAGCAGGATAGAGGACAGCAGAGCCCCCACGCCCAGAAATACAAAGGAAAAAAGAATGTTCACGCTCTGTGGAAACCGTGCCAGCGCGCCCAGACCGTAGCCCACAAAGAAGAATATCAGCGGCACGAGATATATGGCCACCGTGGCCCGGAACACCTGCTCGGACGAGGTGTCGATATGTACCCGCTGGCCCCGGAGCGCGCCAAGGGGGTTGCGTACTCTGGTCTTTATAAGATTCTGATACTGGCAGCTGTCGCATTTGCTGCAGTCGCCCCCGCAGATAGCCGCCCGCTCCACTACCACTTCCGCCGTGCCGTCGTCATATACGCCGGTGACGATAGCTTCCTGTATCATGAAAAACGCCTCCCGTCAGTTCTGATCGAATTCCTTCAGCTCCAGACCCTCGTTTTTCTGCTGGGCCCAGCGCACGCACCAGTCCGCCGTGAACAGCAGCAGATTGTTGCCCTTGAAGTCCTGCACCCATTTGGTGTCGCTGGTTAAATTGAGATCTCTGGGGTCGATGCTCTGGTCTTTCATCCAGCGTATCTCCTCAAAGGGCAGATCCCGGCGGCGTATATCCACGCCGTATTCCGTCTTGAGCCGGTATTCCAGAACCTCCAGCTGCAATACGCCCACAACGCCCACGATTATTTCCTCCATCACCACGCCCGGTTCGTGGAATATCTGGATGGCGCCCTCCTGAGCGATCTGCTCTATGCCCTTTTCAAACTGCTTGCGCTTCATGGTGTCCAGCCGCTCCACCGCCGCGAAATGCTCCGGCGCGAAGGTGGGTATGCCGGCAAACTCCACATCCATGCCCTTTTCGCAGATAGTGTCGCCGATGGAGAAGATGCCCGGGTCAAAAACGCCGATGATATCGCCGGCGTAGGCCTCGTCAATTATGGAGCGGTCGTCCGCCATCAGCTGCTGGGGCTGGGCAAGGCGCAGGGTCTTGCCGGCCTGAACATGGTAATACTCCCTGTCCCGCTGGAATTTTCCCGAGCAGATGCGCATAAACGCTATGCGGTCCCGGTGAGCCTTGTTCATGTTGGCCTGTATCTTGAAAACAAAGGCGGAAAAGCGGGGATCGAAGGGATCGATAATACCGTCGC
>CAZLIJ010000041.1:1412-10289 GCA_964559305.1 uncultured Oscillospiraceae bacterium
GCCGGAAGCTCTTGGCAGGGGCGGCATGGTCATGTGCAGAAAGCTTTCCAGAAAGGGCTCCACGCCGAAGTTGTTCAGCGCCGAGCCGAAAAACACCGGGGAGAGCTTTCCCTGTCTGACAGCCTCAATATCAAAGTCGTAGCCCGCGCCGTCCAGAAGCTCAATATCGTCCGTCAGCGGCTTTCTCAGTTTTTCGCCGATGAGGGAGTCCAGCTTTTCGGTGTCCTCAAGAGCGCACTCTATGGGCTCTATGCGGTTCTGGCCCCGGTGAAATTCCGTGAAGGCCAGTATTTCCCGCTTCGTCCTGTCGTAAACGCCCTTGAAATCCCTGCCGCAGCCGATAGGCCAGTTCATGGGATAGGTGCCGATGCCGAATTCGGTTTCCAGCTCCTCCATCAGCTCATAGGGGCTGCGGGCTTCCCGATCCAGCTTGTTTATGAAGGTGAATATGGGTATATTGCGCATGGCGCATATCCTGAAAAGCTTTCTGGTCTGGGGCTCTATGCCCTTGGCGGCGTCGATGACCATAACGGCGGAATCGGCGGCCATCAGGGTGCGGTAGGTATCCTCGGAAAAGTCCTGATGTCCCGGGGTGTCCAGAATGTTTATGCAAAAGTCCTCGTATTCAAACTGCATCACCGAGGAGGTAATGGATATGCCGCGCTGCTTTTCAAGCTCCATCCAGTCAGACACCGCGTGGCGGGCGGTGGCCTTGCCCTTGACGGAGCCGGCCATCTGTATGGCGCCTCCGTACAAAAGCAGCTTTTCCGTCAGCGTTGTTTTGCCGGCGTCCGGGTGGGATATGATGGCAAAGGTTCTGCGGCGCTGTATTTCTTTGATAGTATCAGACATATATGCTTCCTCTTAATTAAATAGTCTCAATCGGTTATATTATCATACATTTTTCCTTTGCGCAATCACAGCGCGGGTTTAATCCAGTTCAAATTCCCGCCGGATGCACTTTTCCACCATTTCCAGGGTTTTCGGACAGTATTTCAGCTCGCCGCTGTCCAGCATCCTCACCGCGCCGAACACGAAGGAGCGTATGGCAAAGGTCTTGCGCTCAGACTGCTCCTGATTGCAGCCGGCCTTAAGACACCATTTGCTGATAAGCTGCAGGGAGAAGGCGCTCATCTCCGCTTTTTTAGCTTTCTGCTCCGGGGTCATGTCGTCATCCCGCAGCATGACCACAGCCCTGAACTGGGGGTTTTCGGTGTTGAATTTTATATAGGCCAGACCGATGGCGGCCAGCTGGTCCGGGATAGAGCCCTCCGTTGCAGCGGCCACGCCGGTCTGCACGGCGTACCACTGCCGGTTCACATAGTCCAGCACTGCCAAAAAGAGGTCGTCCTTATTTTTGAAGTGCTTGTAGGGCGCGGCGCAGGACACGCCGCACTCCGCCGCAGCGGAGCGTATGCCGAAACCGGACAGCCCTTCCCTGTCGATAAGGTCTATGGCCGCTCTGATGAGCTTTTCCCGCATATTCACAGGTCTTTTCCCCCGGATTTTTTCTTTCAGTTTACCATGTCCGTCAGGTTTTTACCACAAAAAAACGAAGCCGACGGGCATTTGCGCCGGCTTCGTTTTGAAGTTATATCAGCTCAGGCGAAGTTTTATTGGAACCAAGACTTTTAAGACTGGAAAAAATCAGCTCCTGTCCCGCCTCGTTGGGATGGATACCGTCGGCGCACAGGAAATCGCTGTAATTTCCTCCGGCGCAGAAATCAGAGCGGATGTCCGCCAGCTTTGCTCCCAGGGAGTCTGTCAGCGCGGTCAGCTGATCGTTGTAGCTTTTGTGCCATCTGTGGATGTATTCTATGTCGCCGTGGAGCCAGGTCACGATGTTGGCCTTCTCCCTCTCGTCCATATCTCTGGAAAACCAGTTGAAATAGCTTTGGGCGTGGATAGGCGGCAGATTCATGGGCACCGGCAGCGCCCCCCTGCTTTCCACGGCGTATATCAGTCTGGCATAGTCCTCCAGATACTCCTCCATTGGTGTGTTGGGCATATGCTCCCTCTCCGGGTCGGCGGCTATCTCCGTCCAGTGAAAATCGCAGTCGTTGCCGCCGAACTCCAGCAGCACCGCGTCCGCCCCCTCCAGCTTTGCGCTGTGGCGCTCCGCCAGACGCAGCCCCTTTGATACAGTGCACCCGAACACCGAAAAGTTTTCCACCTCAATATTTTCAAGCTGGTCAAGCCTGTCGGCAAAGCCGTTGCGCCCGCATATATAACGGCCCTGCTCCGGGTCCAGCAGTACTCCCTTTGAAACGGAATCACCAAGAATGCAGATTTTCATGGCCGCCTCCGATTTTAATAATTTTGTAATCTGGTTTTCATTATTATATTTCGTAATGGCAGTGCTGTCAACATCAAATTTTATTATTTACATTGTTGCGATGAAATGCTATTATTCATGTGATACAAAGCTGAGGAGATGACGGAATTACCATGGACGCAGTGGAAAAACTCAACGCCCTTCTGCCGGAGATAGAGCCGGAGAAATACGGCGAGCTGCCGGACATAGAGCTATATATGGATCAGCTCATCGAATACCTTTCGCGCCGCCCCATGTCCCTGAAGCCTGACGGCAGGCTAACCGGGGCCATGGTGAACAACTATATAAAATCCGGCCTGCTGCCCCGGGCCCGGGGCAAGCGCTACTCGAAAGAGCATCTGGCGGATCTGGCCATGATAGTGCGCCTGAAGCAGGTGCTGTCGGTAGCGGACACCGGCGCGCTGCTGTCCATGGGGCAGGCAGACGGGGACGCTCAGACCTGCTATGACCACTTCTGCGGAGCCGTCCACAGGCAGCTTGAATCTGTGTCCGAGCAGGTGAGGGAGTATGACGGCGACGTGCGCGCTCTGGCCATGGAGCTGGCGCTGGAAAGCTATGTGAAAAAAGTAGCCTGCGAATATCTTGTCGGTACGCTGACCGGCGAAGAAAAATAAGCCTGTATCTGTCAAAAACTATGGATTAACCACGGCATTTGCGCTATTATGTATCTGTATGTTTTAGCGGGTCGGCAAAAAGGCCGCCTGACTTGAAAGGTGTGAACAGTTCTGGGAGTATCTGATATAATTTCGCTGCTTGGCGGCGTGGCAATGTTTCTTTTCGGAATGTCCCTTATGGGGGACAGTCTGAAGAAGGTCGCGGGCGACAAGCTTGAGATCGTTTTGTATCAGCTCACAAGCACCCCCCTTAAGGGTGTGCTGCTGGGCACGGGCGTCACCGCTGTGATACAGTCCTCCTCCGCCACCTCGGTTATGGTGGTGGGCTTTGTCAACTCCGGCATGATGAAGGTCCGTCAGGCCATAGGTATTATCATGGGCGCCATTCTGGGCACCAGCGTTACGGGCTGGCTGCTGTGTCTTTCCGACATCGGCGGCGGTGCCTCCGGCTGGGTGGAGATCTTTTCCACCGCCACCCTCACGGCTGTTATCGCCGTTATCGGCATATGCCTGCATATGTTCGCCCGCAGCCAGACAAAGCAGCATATCGGCGGCATCCTGATGGGCTTTGCCGTTTTGATGTTCGGTATGCAGGCCATGTCCGGCGCCGTGGCTCCTTTAAAGGAAAGCGCGGCCTTTGTCAATCTTGTCACCACCTTTTCAAACCCCTTTGTGGGCATTCTGGTGGGCATAATCTTCACCAGCATACTCCAGTCCTCGTCGGCTGCCGTGGGTATTCTGCAGGCTCTGGCCATCACCGGCGCCATAGACTTTGCGGTGGCCTATCCCCTTATTCTGGGCATTGCCATAGGCGCTGCGGTGCCTGTGCTGCTGTCCGCCGTGGGCGCCACTACCGACGGCAAGCGCACAGCTTATATCTACCTTATCATCGACGTGCTGGGCGTGGCCATCTGGGGCTCGCTGTTTTACATCGTCAATGCCTTTGTGGACTTTTCGTTTATGAACGCCACCATGACCACGGTGAGCATCGCTTTCGTGAACACCCTGTTCCGCTTTCTGATGGTACTGGTGCTCACGCCCTTCATCCGCTCTCTTGAAAAGCTGGTGGACTGGCTCATCAAGGAAAAGCCCGGCGCCAAGGAAGCCGTTGCGGACTTTGAGCGCTTCATAATCCACCCCGCGCTGGCTATTGAGCAGAGCAGGCTGACCATCAATTCCATGGCTCACCGCTCAAAGGACAACCTTTTTGCCGCCATGGGGCTGCTCCGCAGCTACTCTGACGAGGGCTTCAACACCGTCAAGGAAAACGAAAACGACGTGGACGGCTATGAGGACAAGATCGGCACCTACCTTATCAAAATAACCGCTCAGGAGCTGACCGACAGGCAGAGCGAGGACGTGTCCAAATATCTGCACACTCTCAGCGACTTCGAGCGAATTTCCGACCACGCCCTGAACATCGCCGAGGTGGCACAGGAGATCGAACAGCAAAAAGTGGTGTTCTCCCCCGCCGCCAAGCACGAGCTTGAAGTGCTCACCGGCGCTGTGACAGAGGTCGTAACCACCGCCATGCAGGCCTTCATTGACAACGACGTGGATCTGGCCTACCATGTGGAGCCGCTGGAGGAGCTTATAGACAACCTGTGCGACGAGATGAAGCTGCATCACATCGAGCGGCTGCAAAAGGGCATATGCACTCTCAACCACGGCTTTGCCTTCACAGACCTACTCACCAACTTCGAGCGTGTTTCCGACCACTGCTCCAACGTGGCCGTGGCCATGATAGAGCTGGAGTCCGACGCCTTTGAGACCCATGGCTACATAGAGGGCGTGAAGGAAATGCACTCCCATTCATTCGACAGATATTATGACGAATACAGCAAGAAATACGCCATCTGAAAAAGGAGATGTACAGCATGGAAAAATCAAAAGTCTGGTTCAGTGACTTTCACACTGTTGCCTTTGGCGACAGTCTGCCGGTGAAGCTGATAAAAAAAGCCGGCATAGGCGACATCGACATGGACGGCAAATTTGTGGCAATAAAAATGCACTTCGGCGAGTACGGCAACGTGAGCTTTCTGCGGCCCAACTATGCCAGAGCGGTAGCGGACGTGGTGAAGGAGCTGGGCGGCAAGCCTTTTTTGACCGACTGCAACACCATGTATCCCGGCAGCCGCAAAAACGCCATTGAACATCTGGACTGCGCCTGGCTGAACGGCTTTACCCCCTACACCGTGGGCTGCCCGGTGATAATCGGCGACGGCCTTAAGGGCACAGACGATGTGGGTGTGCCTGTGGCGGGGGGCGAATTCGTGAAGGAAGCCCGCATCGGCCACGCCATCATGGACGCGGACGTGTTCATCAGTCTCACCCATTTTAAGGGCCACGAGATGACCGGCTTCGGCGGCACGTTAAAGAACATCGGCATGGGCTGCGGCTCCAGAGCCGGCAAATGCGAGCAGCACTCCGGCGGCAAGCCGGAGATACGGGAGGACGCCTGCCGGGGCTGCCGCCGCTGCCAGCGGGAGTGCGCCAACGGCGGACTTAAATACGACGAAACAAAAAAGAAGATGACCGTGGACTACGAACACTGCGTGGGCTGCGGCAGATGCCTGGGCGCCTGCAATTTTGACGCCATCCGTTTCCGGGACGAGAGCGCCAACAGCGCCCTGGAGTGCAAAATGGCGGAGTACGCCAAGGCCGTTGTGGACGGCAGGCCCAATTTCCACATCTCCCTTATCATGGACGTGTCCCCCAATTGCGACTGCCATGGTGAAAACGACGTGCCCATCCTGCCCAATATAGGTATGTTTGCCTCCTTCGATCCCCTGGCTCTGGATCAGGCCTGTGTGGACGCCTGCCTTGCAGCCTCCCCCATGCCCGGCAGCCAGCTGGCCAAAAATATGTCCGCGCCGGACTTTGTGGACCATCACGACCACTTCACAAATTCCACCCCGGATTCCGAGTGGCGCGCCTGTCTTGACCACGGCGAAAAGATCGGCCAGGGCTCACGGGAATATGAGCTGATACGGGTCTGACAAAGCCCCGGGGCCTGACGATTATATAAAAAAGTCATCCTGTGCGTATGCGTTCAGGATGACTTTTTTTGTTGTCCGAAAAAGCTTTAATTATTGCGTCCCGCCGTAGAAATCCCCGTCCGGCAATGCCCCGCCCACAGCTTTGGGGTCAAGGTCAAAAAGCTCCGTCACAAAGCTGCCCACCAGCTTTTCCATTTCCTCGCCCGTTACAAGCCCCGCGCCGCAGCCCGGAATGGCGCTGAGGGCCGTCTGGGGCGTGGCTGTCAGCTCATAGCCGGCGATAAGCTCCGCCGCGTTTTCGCTGTCTGAGCCAAGATACTGCTGGGAAAGGGTGTATTCCTCCAAAAATTTTGCGGTCTGCTGTGGGTATCTGGCCAGAAACTCTCTGTTCACCGCCACCGCGCCGGATACGATAGCGCTGCCGCCACTGAGCGTTTTCCACGCCTCGTTCAGATCCACCGCTACCCGCAGCTCGCTCTCTCTGCTCTGGGCCGCAGTGAGAACAGGCTCCGGCAACACTGCCAGCCAATCCTTGTGGGAGGATATATAGTTCATCACCTGGGATATCTCGTCACAGTATTTTATCGCCACGTCCTTTTGCGGGTCTATGCCCTCCCGCTTTAAAAGGCACTTGAGAACATATGCCGGCAGCTTGCTCTGGCCGTATACGCAGACGGTTTTGCCCCTGAGCTGGGAAATTTCAGTCACCGAGCCGCCCCGCTGGGCAAGGTATAGCCCGCCAAGAACGTCGGCGGCGATTACCTGCACCGCCCCGTCGGTGGTTTCATAAAGTCCGGCGGCCATGTCTGTGGGCAGCGCGGCTATGTCCAGCTCCCCGCCGGCCAGCTTTTTCGCCAGCTCGCCCGCGTCGGAATCAAGAGAAAATTCATAGCTGTTGGCCGCGGTTCCCGCGTCGGAATCGTACATGAGCTTTGCAAGTCCCATGGCCTGGGGGCCAGTTACCGCGCCCACTCTCAGGGTGGTCTTTTCCTCCGCCGGCGGCTCACTTTCCGTGGGGGTATTCTTTCCGCAGGCCGCCAGAGAAAATATTAAAATCAAAGAAAGAATAAATACAGATAATCTTTTCATGTCTGCCTCAAAATATAATAATATGCTCTGCTAATTCATAATATAACCCTGTACGGCAAAGTCAAGGATTGAATGATTATTTTCCAGGTGTTACAATAAACAGGTGCAATATTGGAAAAAGGCAAATACAGTTTTGATTCGGGGGTAATTCTGTGTTTAACGGCTTTACGCAAGGCGCAGGCGACTTTTTGCTGGGCCTTACGGTAAATAATGAGCGCCCGTGGTTTGAGGCGCACAGGCAGCAGTACGAAAAAGACCTGCTGACACCCTTCAGGGCGCTGGCCATGGATACGTTTGATATCATGTCCGCCCGGCATCCCAACATGGGTCTTGATCTGCATATGGCCCGGATATACCGGGACGCCCGCAGGCTCCATGGCCGGGGGCCATATAAGGACCACATGTGGTTCTCTCTGAAAAACTGGGACGGACTGCTGCGGGGCCCCATGTTCTGGTTTGAGATAGGCGCTGTGGATTACAGCTTCGGCATGGGCTTTTATTCCGCCTCCGCCGCCCAGATGACGGCCTACCGGGCCAGCATCGACGCAAACCCCGCCCGTTTCCGGCGCATAGTGCGGGGTATCGCCGCCCACCCCGGCTTTCTGCCGGACGGCGAGCTTTATAAGCGCATGAAAAAGGATATGGGTCAGGAGCTGAACCCCTGGTATAACTGCAAGCGGGTGGGTTTGCAGTGCACCCGTGAGTTCGGCGGTGAGCTTTTTTCACCCCAGCTCCCCACCACGCTGGCCGACAGCTTTGACGCGCTGATGCCCCTTTACGAATACCTTATGAAATACTGCCCTCTTGACGGAGACGGTGTCGCGACCAAATGAACAAAGTGTAAAATAATCACAGTGACAGTGCAAAGCGCCTACCCGTGCGTTGACACACGCCGGGGTCAAGGATAAAATGGAGTCAAATAACATTCAACTGCGGCCAAGCCGGGAAAGTGTAAAGCTATGAACTATGATATTATTACAGATTCATCCAGCAACCTGCCGGAAGAAATAATCAACAAATACGCTCTGGCCATACTGCCTTTCAAGTATTTTATGGACGGCGTTGAATACGAGGTCAAGCCCATAGCCACTCCGCTGGAGCGGGAAGCCTTCTTCTCCGCCATGCGCATAAAGGTGGAGGTCAAGACCTCACTTGTCAATTACGACGCTTTTTCCAAAGCCTTTGAAAAAGTTCTGGCGGAAGGCAGGGACGTGCTGTATATCGGCATGGCCGCCGGTATAAGCGGCACCTTTGCCAACGCTTCCATGGCGGCGGATGAGCTGCGGGAAAAGTATCCGGAGCGCAGAATAGAGCTGGTGGACACCATGAACGCCTCTCTGGGCGAGGGGCTGCCGGTGATGGCGGCGCTGAAAATGCGGGAGGACGGCGCGCCGCTGGACGCGGTAGTGACCATGCTCAAGGACATGATACCCCATCAGCGAGGCTGCTTCATGGTGGACGACATCATGTTTCTCCACCGCACGGGCCGTGTTTCGGGTGTGAAGGCCTTTGCGGGCAAAGCCCTGGGTCTGCGCCCGCTTTTGAAGGGGGACGACACGGGCCACATCGTGATGTGCGGCAAGGCCAGAGGGAAAAAAGCCGCTCTGGACGCGCTGATATCGGATTTTGAGGCCCATGTGATACCCGACAGTCACCAGACCGTGGCCGTGGCCCACTGCGACGCCGAAAAGGACGCCCGCTATGTGGCGGACAAGATCGCCAAAAACCCGGCTGTGGACAAAGTTTTGTTCGAGTGGTACGAAAACTGCACCGGCGCCCATCTGGGGCCGGGCGCGGTGGCTCTGTTCTACCTGGCGGATCACAGATAAACAGATATATA
>CAZLIJ010000042.1:0-10057 GCA_964559305.1 uncultured Oscillospiraceae bacterium
ACGGGTCTCCATATCCGGGGGCTGTATATCCGCCATCAGGCCGCCTTCAAAGCGGGTGCGCAGCCTGTCGTCCAGAAGGGACATTTCTATGGGCGGGCGATCAGAGGTGATGACTATCTGGCGGCCGGCCTCGTATATATTGTTGAAGGTGTGGAAAAATTCCTCCTGTGTGGCCTGTTTGCCGGCGATGAACTGAATATCATCCACCAGAAAAAGATCCACGCTGCGGTATTTGTTGTGAAAATCCTCGGTAGAGCCGTCTTTTATGGCCCGGATAAGCTGATTTGTAAATTCGTCGCCTTTTATATAGGCAATGGACGCGCCGGCGGTTTTTTCGTGTATGGCGTGGCCGATGGCCAGCAGCAGATGGGTCTTGCCCAGACCGGAGCTGCCGTATATGAAAAGGGGGTTATAGGTTCGACCCGGCTTTTCCGCCACAGCCACCGCGGCGGCATGGGCAAACTTGTTGGAGTTGCCCACGATGAAGCGGTCAAAAGTGTAGCCCGCCATCTCCGGCAGCATATCGTCCTCATCCTCAGCGCCGGCGCTTTTATATTCGTCCAGCTCATCCCCTGCCAGAACTTTTATATCGAAGGGGGAGGAAAATAGATCGGACAGGGTTTTTTTTATGCTTTCTCCGAAGCGGGAAACGATAATGTCTCGCTTGAAGGACGAGGGGGTGTGCAAAACAAGGGTGCAGTCGTCCATATCCACAGGTTCGCAGTCGGAAAACCAGGTGGTTATCGCCGTGGGCGTCAGCTCTCCCGAGAGGGAATCCACGACTTTTGCCCAGATGTCGTTTAAAGAATTCATGCTTTTTTCCGTTCCTTATACCGATATTGTTAACTAATTAAGTATATCATTTTTTAGTGATTATTGCAATAATAATATATAATAATGTAACTAATAGAATATATATAGATTCAGCATAGCTATACAACTATAAAATGAGCCGAAATTGATTTTGACAGCGGAGCATGATATAATCTTCCCTCAGAGGTTTTTTATGCACATTTTATTTGAGCAGATTTTAAATACAAGAGAAGCCGCCGCCCTCCCCGGTATGACCGAGAGCGGAGGACTTCCCGCGCTCGTTTCCGGGCTTTCAGCCGTCCACAGGGCAAATCTGGCCGCGGCGCTGAGCGAAAAATGCGGCCGGCCGCTGGTGGTCATATGCCCCGACGAAGCCTCCGCGGAGAGCATGGCAAGAGATCTTCGCTCCATGCTTCATAAGCCCGTGCCCATTCTGGCAGGCCGGGATTTTACCTTCTATACGGCGGAGGCTGCCTCCCGGCAGGCCGAACAGCAGCGGCTGCAGACCCTGGACGCGCTGGCAAGAGGCGAAGCGGACGCGGTGGTTATCTCCGCGGCGGGACTTTTGCAGCGCACCCTGCCGCCCCAGACCCTTTTGAAGGCCGGCACCGTCATCAAAGCCGGCGGGGCAATTCCCATTGAGGACGCCGAGGACGCGCTGGTGCGCTGCGGCTATACCCGCACCCAGCAGGTGGAGGGCCCGGGCCAGTTTTCCCGCCGGGGCGGCATACTGGACTTTTTCTCACCGGCCTACAAACAGCCCGTCAGAATAGAATTCTGGGGCGACGACGTGGACACCATGGGTTTTTTCGACATATCCGACCAGCGGCGCACCGAAAGCGCCGGGGAGTGCCGCATCCTGCCTGCGGCGGAGACCCTTGTTTCCCTTGCCGACGGCGGAGCGGGCGTACTGCGGAAAAATATAGAGGACTACGCCGCCAAGTGCGAAAGAAAAAAGACCAGTCCGCAGGCTCAGGCACTGGCAAAGACCTTGAGAGAGGACGCAGAAAAGCTTTCCGGCGGAGCCCATATCTCCGACGCGGACAGGTATCTGCCCATAATGTACCCCTTTGCCGCGGCGCTGGACTATCTGCCCGCCGACGCGCTGGTGGTCATCGACCAGCCCGGGCGCACGGCGGAAAAGGCAAAAAGCTATATAAAACAGCTCACCGACGATGTGCGGGAGCTTAGCCGCCGGGGCAGTGTGGCCGCCGGGCCGGACGGCTTTTATCTCAGCTGGGAGGACGCCTGCCGGAAGCTGGCGGACTTCCCCGTATATATGGCCGACGCTTTTACCGTGGGCCGCTATCCCATAGAGCCGAAAACCAGAGTGAGCGTGCAGGCAAAGCAATTGCCCAGCTATGGCGGCTCCGCCCAGACAGCGGCGGAGGACGTGGCGCTTTATCTGAAGCAGGACTACCGGGTGGCGGTGCTGGCCGGCGATATGCGCCGGGCAGGGGTGCTGAAGGGCTTTTTCGCCAGCCGGGGCATAGATGCCCGGGTGGAGGAAAAGCTGACGGAGATACCCCAGCCGGGCAAATGCGTCATCACCACGGGCTCTGTTTCCGCGGGCATGGAGTATCCCCAGCTGCGCCTTGCCATACTCACCGATTCCCAGCTTCTGCGGCTGCGGGAAAAACACGCCGCCGCCAGAAAAAAGCTGCCGGGCAATCAGCAGCGGCTCACCAGCTATTCAGACCTTGCCGTGGGGGATCTTGTGGTCCACGAGCACCACGGCATAGGCCGCTTTGCCGGCATCGTGAAGATGACGGTGGACGGCTTTGAAAAGGACTATATAAAAATAAACTACGCCGGGGCGGACTGCCTGTACGTCCCCTGCACCCAGCTTGACCTTGTGTCCAAGTACATCGGCGCCGGGGGCGAGGATAAGCCGGTTAAACTTTCCAAAATGGGCGGCACGGAGTGGAACCGCAGCCGCTCCCGGGCCAAGGCCGCGGCAAAGGATCTGGCAAAGGGGCTTATAAAGCTCTACGCCCAGCGCCGCAATATGCCCGGCCACGCCTTTTCGCCGGATTCCGCCTGGCAGAATGAGTTTGAGGAAAACTTTGAATACACCGAGACTGACGATCAGCTGCGGTGCATAAACGAAATAAAGGCCGACATGGAAAGCGCCGTGCCCATGGACAGACTTCTTTGCGGCGATGTGGGCTACGGCAAGACCGAGGTGGCGCTAAGAGCCGCCATGAAGTGCATTCTTGACGGCAAGCAGGCAGCGCTTTTGTGCCCCACCACCGTGCTGGCCCGCCAGCATTTTCAGACCGCGACCCAGCGGTTTTTCGGCTTTCCGGCGGATATTGAGCTTTTGAGCCGTTTCCAGACCGGCACGGAGCTGAAGAAAACGCTGGAAAACCTCAAAACCGGCAAGTGCGATTTTATCATCGGCACCCACCGGCTTTTGCAGAAGGATATAAAATTCAAAGATCTGGGGCTTCTCATCGTGGACGAGGAGCAGCGCTTCGGCGTGACCCACAAGGAGCATATAAAAGAAATGTCCCGGGGTGTGGACGTGCTGACCCTTTCCGCAACGCCCATTCCCCGCACGCTTAATATGGCCATGTCCGGCATTAGGGATATGTCCACCATCGAGGAGCCGCCTCAGGACAGAATGCCGGTGCAGACCTTTGTGATGGAGCACGACTGGGGCGTCATCTCGGACGCCATCCGCCGGGAGCTGCAGCGGGGCGGGCAGGTCTATTATCTCCACAACCGCATAGACAGCATTGAAAAGACCGCCAGAAGGCTCCATGAGCTTTTGGGGGAAGACGTGACCATAGGGGTGGCCCACGGACAGATGGACAAGGACATGATATCCTCGTCCATGGAGGCCGTGGCCGAGGGGCGCACCCAGATCCTGGTGTGTACCACCATAATTGAAACCGGCATTGATATTCCAAACGTCAACACTCTTATAATAGAGGACGCGGACAGGATGGGTCTTGCCCAGCTCCACCAGATAAGGGGCCGGGTGGGCCGCTCCACCAGAAAAGCCTCCGCCTATCTCACCTTCCGCCGGGACAAGGTGCTCACGGAAATTCAGGAAAAGCGGCTTTCCGCCATCAGGGAATTTGCGGAGTTCGGCTCCGGCTTCAAAATAGCCATGCGGGATCTGGAGATTCGCGGCGCGGGCAATCTGCTGGGCGCGGAGCAGTCTGGCCACATGATAGACGTGGGCTACGATATGTATCTCAAGCTTTTGGAGGAGGCCGTGCGGGAGGAAAAGGGCGAAACGCCGGAGCTGCGGTGCGAATGCTCCGCCGATCTTGCCGTGGCCGCCAACATTCCTGACAGGTATGTGCCCAGTCAGGAGCAGCGCATGGATCTCTACCGGCGCATTGCACTTATCCGCTCGGAAGCCGAGGCCGACGATCTGACGGACGAGATAATCGACCGCTTCGGCGACCCGCCGTCCTCGGTCAATTCCCTTATCCACGTGGCGCTGCTGCGGGGAGAGGCGGAAAGAGCCGGCATAACGGACATCACCCAGAAGTCCGGCGTTCTGCGCTTCACGGTCAGCGATTTTGACATGGAAAAGGTCTCCTCGCTGTACGCCCTGCCGGAATTCAAAAACCGCCTGCGGGTGGAGGCCGGGTCAAAGCCCTGCTTAAGTCTGCGGCTGCCGCAAAAGGCCAGAGTTATCGAGGAAGCAAGAAAATTTGTATCCGCCTGGGGCGGAATGAAAAATATCGAAGAAACTGTAAACAATTGACGAAGCCCTTGCGGGGGGATTTTTGGGGTGCTACAATAAAAAACAGCGTTAAAATTAAGGAGATAGTATAATGAAAAAAATTACGGCGCTGATTCTGGCGCTTTGCCTTGTGTGCCTGTGCCTTTCCGGCTGCGGCAGTACGGAGATACGCAGCTATTCCCAGGACGGCGTCACCAACACCGAAACACGGGACATGTCCGGCGCTTACGCGGCCTATAAGCCCGAAACCGTGGTGGCCACGGTCTGCGGCGACGATATAAGCTGGCAGGAGCTTTTTTACTGGATAAATTCCGAGGTTTTGACGCTGGATTCCGAGAACAAAAGCCAGATCCAGGACTGGACGGCGGCATACAGCGGCTCCTCCGACGGGCAGAGCTACGCTGAATACCTTCTTTCATGGGTAACGGGCGCGGTGGTGCAGTACCATGTGATGAACGCCAAAGCCAAGGAGCTGGGCGTCACGCTGACCGACGCCGACAAGGAAACGCTGAAAAGCTCGCTTACCAAAAATATCACCACCTACTGCGGCGAAAACGCCACTGAGGAAGATTTCAACAAATATCTTCAGACTATTTATATGAGCCGGGACTACTACGACTTCGTAAACCAGGTGTCCTGCCTTTTTGACAACACCTTTACCCATATGTTCGGCGAAAACGGCGAAAAATGCACCGACGCGGACACCACCCAGTTCGCCACGGACAACAATTATATTACCGCCGACCACATTCTGTTTTCCACGGTGGATTCCGAGGGCAACGCCCTGACCGACGATCAGATAGCCGAAAAGAAAAAGCAGGCCCAGGACGCGGCGGACACTCTGCAGGGCATCACCGACCACACAAAGCTGCTGGCCAAGTTCAAGGAGCTGAAGGATAAGTACACCGAGGACACCGGCGCTGCGAATTACCCCAACGGCTATTGCTTCACCAGCGGCCAGATGGCGGAGGAATTCCAGAACGCCAGTGAGAATCTGAAGGAATATCAGGTCTCAGACCCGGTAAAGACCCAGTACGGCTACCACGTAATTCTGCGCCTGCCCACCACGCCGGACGACGAGGTCTCCTACGTCAGCGAAAACGAATACCGCACCCTGCGCTACTACGCCGCCGTAAACCAGTACAACACCCTTGTGGGCAGCTGGATAGACGAAACGGACGTGCAGTGGAAGGACGGCTTCGACAAGCTGGACATTCCCGCCCTGCTGAAAAAATAAAATGGACAACAAAGCGCCGCTCCCCGGCCAATGGTCGGGGAGCGGCGCTTTTTATATTTTTTTTCGGATTTTGCCAACCGCAAGGCAAAGGGGCAGCAGAATGAAAATGACGCCCATATTGAGATACGGTATCAGCGTTTCGGAGAAGAATTTGAGACTTTTGGCGTCGGGCGCGATAAAGGCTGACGCCAGCAGCGCTCCCGCCGCGCACAGGGGAATGATGAACCGGCCGTTTTTCATATCGTAAAGCTTTGGCTCCCGGCTGGGGCGGACATAGCCCAGCGCGGTCATCAGCGTCCGGGAGGCCGCCGCCAGCAGCGCCGACACAAGGACGTAGTCCGGCAGCACCCACACCGCCGCCGCCAGCGCCTCAAAATGCTCCACGGAGCCGAACACCCGCATGGCTCGGGTCAGGGCGAAAAAGGGATAGCTCAGCCGGGCGGTGAGCTCCGCGCCGAAGGAGCCTATAACAGCGGCGGTAAGCGCCAGCAGGATAACAAGGGGCGCTATGAGCCAGCGGACCCAGCTGCCGAAGCGTCCGGGCTCTTTTTTAGAGCCGCTTTCAAGAAAGCAGGCCAGCGTCATGACGGTGGCCGTCACCTCTATAACCGGCACCGCGCCGGACAATATGGGCACAGTGTCGGCAAAAGTCACGGGCAAAAGCTTGCTGTAATCAGCCTGTGCCAGCGCCAGCACGATAAGCGTTCCCAGCACTGCCGCCACCACGGGCCAGAAAAGCCGGGCCGCGCGCATCAGCGTTTTTATGGGGCCCAGAATGGCCGGCAGCACCGAGAGCGTCATGGCCGCCGAGAAGAACAGCGGCGACGCGCCGGGGTACACCGTGGCCACAAAACGGTCTGCGCCGGAGCGCAGGATAAAGCCGCAGTAAAATAAGAGCCACAGGGACAACAGCACAGTCACCGCGCCCCCGGCGCCCCCCAGCGCCCGGCGCAGCAGCTCAGCCAGCCCCTCGCCCGGGCCCCGGTTTTTCAAAAACTCAGATAGAAACCACGCCGTCAGCACCAGCGCCGGAGCCGCCGCCAAAACCGAAAGCCAGCAGGCGCTGCCCGCAAGCTGGGCGCTTCTGCCCGGCAGCAGCCGCAGCGCCGGCGCCATCAGCGCCGTAATGGTCAGCGTCCTCAAAAGAATTGAACCGCTCTTTTTTTCCTTCATCAGCCGCCGGCCTCCGTATCGTCAGGGCCGCAGAGGTAATAGCTGCCGCTTATCTCAGAGGAAACGGTCACTTGAAAATCAAGCTCAGGCAGCAGCGCCGCAAAATCCCTGCCCATGGCCCGGAATTTTTCCGGCGACTTTCGCTCCAGAATACCGCCAATGCCCAGAAAATCCGCCGAGAGCGCTTTTGACGCGGCCAGAACATGGTTCACCCACTCTCCCGCCTCACGCTCCAGCGACGCTTCCAGCCCCGCCAGATAAGCCGGACTTGCGGCGTGGGGCTCCTTCTGCTCGCCCAGCTCTGCCCTGACGGTTATGTCCACAGTTACCCCCGTCAGCGCGCCGCCGTCGTTCCATACCGGCTCAATACAGGTTTTTGCCCTGTCCATTATTACGCAGGCCGTATATGTCTCCCAGTCCAGCTCGATGGAACCGGAGCCGGTATAGCCCAGCAGGAGATTCACGCCCCGGGCGTCGGCCTGGGCTATGCTGCCCGCCTGGGCGCCGTCCTTCAATATAATATAACCCGCTGGCAGAGCGGTAAGCTCCTCCTTACCGGCGCTCTCCACCCCGGAGCCGGCCTGGGCGCGCTTTATGGCGCACACCAGCGCCGCCCCGTAACTGCTGAGAGACTGGGCGATCTCGGAAGCCGTGAAAACGTGCCCGTCGCCTCTGAGCGTAAGCACCCGCTCAAGAGAGGACAGCGCCTCGGTGACGCTGTGCTTATCGTTTCCGCCCCTGAGCACCAGCTCGCCGGCGTCCCCGTCCGCCATGGCGAACACCGGCACGTCCAGCCTGAGCTCCGCGGAGCGCTCCAGATAATTAAGGTATGGCTCCACGCCGGAGCACAGGGCGCTTTTGCCCAGCACAAAATAATTGGTGTGGGAAAAGAAAAGCTCCTCGTCGGAGGCGTAATCCTCCAGCCGGTCTCTGGCCGCGGAGATCGTAGGCCCCGCGGCCTTCATTCTCACCAGCTCCCCCTCGCCGCTTTTTCCCGCGGCAATGGTCAGCTCAAGCCCGTCGGGCGTTTTGTCGATTCCGATGGTGTGGATCACAAGCATCTGCTCCACAGCCCGGAACGTGGAATATATACTGCCCGAACCGCAGCCGGTGAGCGTAAGGGCAAAGCACAAAAATAACGCAGCAGCCCGCCTTCTCATCTCTGTCTCCTTTTGTCCGGGGTGTTGAGATCCGGGTCCCGGTACTTGTTTGCCGCCCGTGGCACCCGGATAAAGGCCCGCATAAGCGCCCCCAGCCGCCCGTCGGACAGCGGGGAGGCGTAGTTGACGCCGTAGCTTTCCAGCGAGCAGATGTACCACACAACAAGGCACAGCCCCAGCACCACGCCGAACAGTCCCGAGAATACCGCCAGCGCTACCAGCCCCAGGCGTATCAGCCGTATGGCGGCGGCCATGTCCTGACTGGGCAGGGCGTAGCTGCATATGCCAGCCAGCGCCACCACGATCACCGCGATGGGGGATACCACCCGGGCTTCCACGGCGCTCTGGCCCACGATAAGCGCGCCGATGATGGACACCGTGTCGCCCACGGGGTTTGGCAGCCGGAGTCCGGCCTCCTGCAAAAGGTCAAAGGACAGCAGCATGGCAAAGACCTCCACCGCTATGGAAAAGGGCACCTCCTGCTTGGCCTGTATCATGCTCAGCAGCAGCTTGTCCGGCAGCATTTCCTGATGGTACATGGCGATAGCCGCGAAGATCGCCGGCAGCGCCAGCGAAAGAAACAGCGCCGCCCAGCGCAGCAGCGACAGGGTGGTGGACACGGCGAAGTTGTTGGTGTTATCCTGAGATACACGCATAAACTCGCCCAGGGATACCGGCACAAGAAAGCCCAGAGAAAGTCCGTCGGCAAAAACACCCACCCGGCCATTCAAAAGCTGGGTGGAAAATCTGTCGGGGCGCTCGGTGTGTATGACCTGGGGGAAGGGCGAGCGGGGATTGTCGATGATATAAGTTTCCAGATATCCCGGGGCCACCAGCGCGTCCACGTCGATGCTGTTTATCCGGCGCATCAGCTCCTCCACCACCGCTGGGTCCGCCACTCCGTCCACATACATCACGGCGCAGCGGGTAAGGGTCTTGCGGCCCACCACAGCGCTTATAAGCTTAAGCTTTGGGGAGCAGATCCGTCGGCGCACAAGGGAGGTGTTTATCCGCAGGGTCTCCACAAAGGAGTCCTTGGCGCCCTTCACGGACTTTTCAAGGGAGGGCTCGGATATGCCCCGGACGTTGCCTGTGCGCACCTCAAAGGTGACGGCGGTGTTTATGCCGTCGAATATAACCGCGCACCAGCCGTGGCAGATGTCGTCCAGCGTCTCCTCCGCCGTTTCCCGGCGCTGGGCCGTGTTGGAGTAAACCGCGCTTTCCATCATAAGGGCCACGCAGTCCTCCGGGCTTTTCGCCCCGGCCAGCCGGGCGCCTTCTGTTATGGGCCGCAGAATATCGTTGGAGACAGAGCCGCCGTCCACCACGCCGTCCAGCCACAGCGCCGTAGCCCGCACCCGGCCTTCAAGACCGATATTTATCTCCCGCTTTTGAAAATCGCCGCATTGGGCAAAGATGTTTTCAAGGCTTTTTACCGTGAGCGACGCGTTGTCATAGGGCTGCCGGTAGGGATGGGGGCCGGCGCCGTTTTTGTTGTTGTCAGTTTCATAAGTAGACATATAGGTATTATGCCCGACACAAAACACAATATTTAGGGCGGCAGAAAAAAAGTTGAAAAATGCCAGAAGTTTTCATTGACATTGGGTATGGTTAATGCTATATTGTCAAAGCTGACCGCTGAAACCCACGAAAACGGGAACAAAGTTTTTCAGAAAAAAAGAAAAAAGTTCTTGACATTCCGGTTTCAGAATGGTATAGTAAACAAGCTGCCCACAAGGACGGCAAGCGAAAAAGAGTGTACCTTGTAAATTAAACAATGTAAGAAGCTTATGCTAAAATAAGCACCAGAAAAGGGTTCTTAGGTTTGAAAAAAACCAAGAAATTAATTTCTTTGAGAGCTAGAAATAGCGATCTATAGATTGAATCCGCGGAAGCGGTTTTGATATAATTTATAGAGAGTTTGATCCTGGCTCAGGATGAACGCTGGCGGCGTGCCTAACACATGCA